>CAZDDA010000335.1:0-3386 GCA_964504085.1 uncultured Thermotogae bacterium
TTTTTGAAAGGAGGGTTCTTTCTATGTCCGAAGCAACTTCAGTCCGCAAACCTGTCATAGATTGGTTGACAGTTGTCGCCATTGCGGCCATCGCCATCAGTTTCAATGTGGCCTTCCATGAAGGCGTTCACGCGCTTACTTGCCTAGCGGTTGGTGGCCGCCTGCAGGCGTATTCTGCCTTGTATGCCGACTGCGATCATTCCACGGTATTGCAACGAAGAATCGTTGCCGGCAGCGCGCCCACCTTCAATCTCATTGCCGGTACATTGTTGTGGATCGTTTTACGCAATTTACGAAAACAGACGCCGGAAATCTGGCTCTTCCTCTGGCTGTTCATGTTGATGAATTGGCTCTATGGCGCAGGTTATTTCGTCCTCTCCGGCGTCGCCAATATAGGCGATTGGGCAGTCGTAATCGAAGGTTGGAAAGCAAGCTGGTTGTGGCGCGTTCTGATGACGATCGTCGGCTTGCTGTTATACATTCTCTTTGTCCGGCTGGCATTTCAAGAGCTCGGCAGGATGATCGGCGGCGAGGCTGGCGAACAGATTCTACGCGCCAAAAAGATTTGCACCTTGTGCTATACCGCTTCCTTTGTGGTTGTTTTGATGGCTGGTTTCTTCTGCCCGTACGGGCCACTGGGTTTACCCGTGTGGGCTGGCCTGATCGCGGTGTTAGGCACGTTATCACCCCTAATGTGGATGATGCGGTGGTTTCATGCAAAATACTTTGTGAAACCCCCCAGGGAACCATTGGAAATCCACCGTAAATGGCAGTGGATCGTTGCATCGGCTATTGTGGTGTTCATGTATGCCTTTATTCTGGGACGAACACTGTATTTCTAGAGTATCACTACTGTGCTGAGCATCGCAGTGTGTAGGCAGGCTAACCCCGTTTGCACCGGACGGGGCTTCGCCCCAGGGTAAGCGGCGCGATTTAGCCACTTCGGTTACGAGAAAGTCGCGTCAGGGTTCACGCCGCTCCGTTGGGCCGCTACGTTGCCAACGCTGCGCCAGCCATGAATTGGATGGAAAAGGAAAGCGAAAATGACTAAAGACGAAAAAGAGGAAATCTTTGAGGGCCAATGGTATGCTCATCCTCCAATGCGAAATGCCTTAATCGCCGGACTGCTTACCGGTGCTGCATTTGGTCTTACGCATTTGGGGATTATCCCTGACTTCGCCGAGACTGCTATCTATGCTGTAGCAATTCTACTGGGCGGTTACCATTGGTCTCGCGAGGGGATTGATGAGTTTGTTGAGGAAAGCGAAATCGGCATAGAAATTCTCATGATGGCGGCTACTGTTGGCTCAGCCATCCTCGGGATGTGGGATGAGGCTGCCTTTCTGGTATTCCTCTATGGCACGGCGGAAGGACTGGAAGAATATGTCTATGCAAGTACGAGAGCTTCGATAAGAAAACTTCTTGACCTGGCTCCCAAAGAGGCCCGAGTCCTAAAAGATGGGGAAGAAGTAACCATCCCTGCTGAGGAACTAAGGGTAGGAGACATCTTTGTTGTAAGGCCCGGCGAGTACATCGCTACGGATGGCGTCATTACCGAAGGTCGTTCCAGCATTAATGAGGCGCCGGTAACTGGAGAGTCTATCCCAGTGGAGAAGAAGGAGGGGATGAAGGTCTTCGCTGCGACGATCAACCAGGAGGGAGCATTGAAGATCAGGGCCACTGCTGCCTTTGAGGACAACACCCTGTCTAAGATGATTCATCTCGTTGAGGAAGCACAGGAACAAAAAGGCAAAGCCCAACTCTTTATTGAAAGATTTGGAAGGAAATATTCTCCTTTAGTCCTTCTGAGTGCTTTGGTCCTGATCGTTATCCCTCTCTTGTTGGGAGTACCTGTCTCCTATTGGGCGACTCGGGCGGTGGTTCTATTAGTCGCTGCTGCCCCTTGTGCCCTTGTGATGTCTACTCCAGTTGCCATCGCTGCCGGCATTGGAAGGGCAGGGCGCAATGGGGTACTCATCAAAGGCGGGGTCCATCTGGAGAACCTGGGCAAAATCAAGGTCGTGGCTGTTGACAAGACCGGGACCCTTACGAAGGGGGAGCCGGTAGTGACAGATATTATCCCTCTAAACGGAGACGAATCAGTGGTGCTCAATCTGGCTTATAGTGTGGAGAGATATTCGGAACACCCCTTAGCCAGAGCCATTGTCAGAAAAGCAGAAGAGGCCGGAGCCAGAGGTGCAGCGACTGCTGATTTCAGTGCCATTGCAGGGTATGGGGCCAAAGCGAGGATTGGAGATAGGACCGTTTATGTGGGGAAAGAGAGGTTATTCAGAAAATTGGAGCAGGGTAGCAGATCCATAGCACAAATTGAAGCTCAGAGAAACCAGGGCAAGACGGTCATGCTCATTGGAATGGAAGCAAGCATTGACGGCATTATTGCCATCAGGGATGAGATTCGACCTCAGGCAGAAAGGGTTATAAACGAATTGCATCGCATGGGAGTTAAGGTAATCATGCTGACGGGAGACAATGAAGTAACGGCTCGGGCGATTGCAGAGGAACTGGGCATAGATGATGTCAGGGCTGACATCAAACCGGAAGGCAAGGTGGCAGCCGTAAGAGAGTTGGAGCAAAAGTATGGTGCGGTGGCCATGGTAGGCGATGGCATAAACGATGCTCCCGCTTTAGCACAGGCAACCGTCGGCATAGCTATGGGGACGGCGGGCACGGATGCTGCTATTGAGGCCGCTGATGTCGCCCTTGTGGCTGATGACCTCGCTAAAGTCTCCTTTGCCGTGAATTTAGGCAGAAGAGCACGGAGAATAAGCCTTCAGAACATCGTCTTCTCCCTGTTAATTTTGGCCGTGCTTATCCCCGCGGCTCTCATTGGGATTATGAGCGTTGCTTTTGCAGTCTTCTTCCATGAAGCCTCAGAACTCTTGGCTGTGGCTAACGGCCTTCGTGTGGCAAGGCCTTGAAGTCAGTTTGTTGCAGGAACTTGGCTTTATCATAAGACATGCTAAAAGCGGGAAACGGCCTAACAACGGGTTGCAGCCGACGTTCTCCGCTGCGCTCCGCAACGCGGCTGAACCCGACCGCTAGGGCAGACGCTGCGCGTCCGCCCCGTTATGCGCCATCTCCTGTACCGAGGGAACGGAGAAGGAGGGTTGAATGTGTCACCGAATCCCTAGACGGGGGGCCTAGCATGTTTTGGCTGCAGTGCCTATGGTGGATCTTGGCTGTTCTAGGTGCCTTTATGCTGACTGCTATTCAGGTGTGGCACGACGAACAGGGGAAGGAATGGACAACCAGGTCAGGATGCATCGCAATTGGAATTCTCTTTCTCTTGGTAATGATAGCACCTTTGGCGCTTAAGGGGGAATTCACCGCGGTAGTCTGGCACGTGGTTGGTCTCCTGCTTTTCG
>CAZDDA010000336.1:0-3385 GCA_964504085.1 uncultured Thermotogae bacterium
GTGAGGGCATCAACACTTTCGAGCCGTTCTTGATTGCCAGCGGAATGAGGCTTCCAAAGAAGAGCGTTGCCGAGAAGGGACAAAAGGCCAGAGCGAACAGAATCCCCAAAAGCAACGCCCCCCAGATACCCCATCGTTCCACCCGGCACTGCATGCGCTCGCTCACCCCACCTCCATGCAGGTTAAGTCTCAGCAACCCCAAAAGGACCATCCCCACCAGGATCAGAATGGGACCGAGCAGCTGGTTCATGATCCGCTGTAGAGTGAGGGAGACGCTCGGCGCGGACAACAGACTTGTCACCAGCAGCACTCCCAGGACAGTGTAGGTGAGGGCTCGGCCCACCGTGTATAGAAGCCCGGCGCAGAGGACGCGGACAGGCCTTCCCACCCGCCGACCAACAAAGGAGATCGCGGTGATGTTCGTCGCCAGCGGACACGGACTGATCGAGGTGAGGATGCCAAACCAAATTGCGGACCCCACGCCAAGCAGCCATTCACCCATCAGTGCTCTCCAAGGTAAGCGCTGGTTTCCTCCACTACGTAGCCAACAAACTCTTCCTTGTTGCGGATGAGCGCCCACGTGTCGTCGAGCCGCTTCCAATCGACCTCGGTCTCCTCCTCCATCAAAACTAGAACCAAAGAGGGCATCGCCAACTCGTAATCGTAGACAAAGTGTTGGTTCTCTGGCTGCTCCATGTCCAGGGACTGCCAAACAAGCCTGCCGCACGCAAAATCCTCGGCGAAGACCTCTTCCATCGCCTCGCGCGCGGTCCGCTCGATCTTGAGACAGGTTGGGCAACGCGACGTGTTGTGAAAGTAGTAGGCGATTACGCGACCCTCTTCTCCCAGGCCGGCACTTTCGACTGGTGGTGTAGCGGCTGTTGCCTCCTCTGACGTTCCTTGTGTGGGTGGCGGCGCCTGCGTCGCCGTGGCTTTCTGTTGGTCGGAAAGGGCGCTACGGAGGCCGGTCTCGTTGGCAACGAACACCCCGAGACTGACGAGAACGAATACAACCAGCGCTGCGGTCACCAGGTTCTTTGCGTTCATCGTGATCCACCTCTTTATTTGTGAAAGTCATTCATACAGGGATGGATGACAGACCTTCCACACGAGCTACTGCAGCCACGCCTTGATCTCGTCCACTGTCGGCACCTTACCGACGGCCCTGATCCCGCCGTTGATTGACAGCGCCGGCGTGAGCATCACCCCCCGGGCGGCGATCTCTGTAATGTCCGTTACTTTGATGACCTCGGCCTGGATGCCCAGTGCGGCCACCGCTTGTTCCACGTTTTTGGCAACGGTCTCGCACTTCGGGCAGCCGGTTCCCAGAATCTCGATCTTCATCATCTCCCCCTTTGCAGCTGGTTATTTTGTAAGCTACGATCCCGCGACCGTTCCGAACAGCTTTCCGGTGAGTGTTGCCGCGATGCACACGAGTGCAATGTAGGCCAAGGTTTTCTTGGTGCCGAGGACCTTGCGGATCACCAGCATGTTCGGAAGTGACAGCGCCGGTCCTGCAAGGAGAAGCGCCAGTGCCGGCCCGTCTCCCATCCCCGCGCCTTGCAGCCCCTGCAAGATCGGAAGCTCGGTCAGCGTGGCGAAGTACATGAACGCACCGGCGACGCTGGCAAACGCGTTGGCCGCCCACGAGTTCCCGCCGACAAATCGGCTGATCCACTCTGCCGGTATGAGGGCATCGTGCCCCGGCCGGCCGAGCAGAAATCCCGCGATGAGCACGCCGCCGAACAAATACGGGAGAACCAGCTTGGCGTAGAACCACGTCGAGCCGCCCCACGATTTGAGCTCCGGTTTGGTGAACCACAGTCGCAACAGAATCAGCAGAACAACGAGAAATGCGGCGGCGATGTAAAAGCGGTTTTGATGGATTGATGTGTAAACGGATGGTGCATAGGAGACCTTTTCGATCTCAGTCTTCAGCACGGACAGGATCGCCTCGCCTCCAGACGGTTTGTAGAGGACCGTTTCTGTGGTTTCACCGGCGCGCGTGCCGATGATCGTATCCCCGCTGGTAGTGTGGATGGCGATGCTTCCGGGTTTTCCCCAGTTGACGAACACGAGAAAGCCGATCATTGCTGCTACATACAGTGCCGTCTTCCACAGTGGGCGAACTTGCTCTTCTTCGGGCGCGGCCATCGCTGCCTGTTGCTTCTCGCGTTCTTCCTTTCGGAACAGGGCGTGCATGACGAGGCCGATCAGCACCGCGAAAACAATTGCACCCAGCGCTCGCGCCAAGCCGAATTCTATCCCCAGGATGCGGCCGGTGAGGATGATCGCCAGGATATTGATCGCCGGGCCGGAGTAGAGAAAGGCAATCGCCGGACCCAGGCCCGCCCCGCGCTTGTAGATTCCCGCAAACAACGGCAAAACTGTGCACGAACAGACAGCAAGGATCGCGCCGGAGACCGAAGCAACACCGTAGGCGACGACCTTCTTCGCCTGGGCCCCCAAATACTTAATCACGCTGGCTTGGCTGATGAACACGGCGATTGCTCCAGCGATAAAGAACGCCGGGACCAGGCACAGTAAGACGTGCTCCCGTGCGTACTCCTGCAACATGGCAAACGCCTCAAACACAGCGCTGCGCACGGTGAGATGAGAAAACGGAACGAAGTAGGCAAACAAAAAGACTCCCGCGATCCAGATGAACAGGCGAAGCTCGCGCTTCATCGGGCCCCCTCACGCGCGGCAGCCAAGTCTTCGACCTGTTGCAGAATATCGAGGATGCGAAAATCGATCAATCGCCACATCACGCGCACCCCGTCGCGACGGGAAACTACGAGACCGGCGCGGGAAAGGACCGCGAGGTAGCGCGATACGACCGACGGATCGATCTGGAGAATTGGTGCGAACTCGCAGCCGCAACGCTCCCCGTCAGCGAGCAGGCGTAGCATCTGCACCCGCGCGGGGTGCGCCAGCGCTTTAGCAATCTCAGCGATTCTCGATTCACCGATCATTTTGACTCATTGTTTCATTGCGCAATATTGCAATAATACCGTATCCGAAAAGCGTAGGCCTTGTCAACCCCGCGGCGGGAGGTTTCCTCCGCTCGCCTGAGGGACCAAAATAAGGGTATGAAGGCCCTATCTGACTACAGCTTCGGCCAAATCAAGGTGGGAGAACCCCGCTACACGAGCGACCTGATCGTGCTTAAGGACGAGGGCCAGTTTCCTTGGGCGAGAAAAGGTGGCATCGTCTGACGCTTGATGATGAGCAAGTGGACCTTGAGCGGAGTCCGGATGTGGTCATCGTGGGATCGGTCCCTTTGGGCGTCTTGCCGTCGCTTAAGAGGTCATTGATGCGCTGCCCAAGAGGGAAATCGAGCTGGTCGGCGCTGGTTGCCAGTTCCAGGAAGAGATCCTGCGTC
>CAZDDA010000337.1:0-3372 GCA_964504085.1 uncultured Thermotogae bacterium
TGCCCTCCGTGTCCACCAGGAAGAGGACCATTCCTTCCTGGAGAGGGTAGTTAGCTATACGTTCTATCAACTCGTTCAGTACGAGGCCACCAACCAACACCCCTACTCTCTGCCCAGTACCAGACTCGATGGGTACGCTTACAGAAGCACCCACGAGCCCAGCTTGAGAATAGAAACGAGGCGCCCCGAAATGGATTTGGCCTTGCTCAAAAGGAACGGTGAAATACGGTTGATCAGCGTAGCTTTTAGTTTCATGCAGCGAGAAGTCTTCCACGGTGCTACAGACGAACCAGCCCTCAGCATTCATGACTGAAAGAGATTCGAAGCGAAATGAACCTTTGGCAATCGTAGTCATGATATCTTGCATGGCAACAAGATCCATGTTTTGAAATGCCGGTCGCTTGGATAGCTCCACCAGTCTACCCGTGGTTTGTGTTAGGTCCGTTTCCAGCTCCCGAGTTATGCTGAAGACGATTTCTTCTTGGTGCGTCTTGGTTGCTTCTACTTCGCGATTGCGGATGGTTGGAATTACGTAGAACACCTGAAACAACACTGAGGCCCCAAAGATTCCTACAAACAGACCTGCAAGCTTGGTTTGCCAGCTCAAACTGGACATGTTTGCTTCTCCCTGCTGTTCACTCCTACGGCCACCTCCTCTGTAGTGGGCTACCGCAGGAGCACATGATACTTCATTTCATCTACGCATGGAGTGCGGTTGAAAAGTTGTACCACCTGAAGTGCTAAGTCTGGTGGATGGATCTAGTAGGATCACCTCTTCGATGGCACAGCTCTCCCACCGCCGCCCCCGTTACCCTGTGGTTGCTCGTGGAGTAGTCAGTGTAGACACTCTGAAAACTCGCGGATGAAAGCTCTTGGTACGATGAACTCACGCGTATGCAGAAAGCAGTATTTATAAGGCAAAGTTCTCTGAATCATCCGTTGCCAAATTCTGGGCCAGCCGACCCTTCAAAACCCCATATCTAAGTGAAGAGCGCTTGAATTGACCGCTTATCAAAACCTCCATCATATGATATCATGAATTAGCCCTTCGAGTCTCTACCTGCCTACCAATTTGGCAGCCAACGGCACAAGATCTCTATGAATCACTTTGCCTTTATCTGTTATCTGCTCCCCATCAAGCCAGACTGAGGTGTTCAAGCAGATTCCATCTATGTGTGACGCTGCAGGTACCCCTTCAGGGGGGACAAGCATCTTTCCTATCGCCCCCAATCCCCATTGAGTACATCCCCACACTCGTTCATCCTCTCCCAGTTGCCCTGAGATCTTCGCTCCAGGATTGAATCCGTAGCATGTATGGGCCAACTTGAGCATCTGCGGATCGTCCCAGCTTCTCAGCCAGTTCTCGAACTGAACCGCTTGTGCTCCACCTGCGACCTCCACGATCTCATCATTTCGAACTTTCAGCTTCACGGGGCTATCCAGAATGCCGATGGCAGGCAAGATGGAGCCATCGAAGACGACTGCCCCGTTGACGGAGCCGAAAGCGGGCGTCCAGGCAATCTGTCCCGGAAACATGTGTGTGCCAGGAACGTCAGCATATCCAGCAAACGCGAGAATCGGCCAATCCGGATTGTTCCTGAACTCCACGTCCTGACCCGCCGGGGTGGTCATCCTCACATGGTCTACAGCTTTGGTTATTTCGGTGACTGCGTCAAGGAATTCCTTTAAGACAGGAAGCGCGACGCGCGCGAAACAACGAATCAGGACATCCACATTGACACCGGGAAGACCGTAGAACCTCAGCCGTGGGTTTTCCTCCGTAGCTTTCCTGTAGGTAGTCGAATACATCAAGTACTGCTTATTGAGCTCGACCCAGGCATCCGCCTCTTTCAACGCAGCGACAAGCAGATCAACCGGCAGCTCTCTGTCCGTTGCCATTGCCACGCCTCGGGGGGTAGGAAGCCATATAACAACTGGGTGTGCCCCCACGGCGAACGCTGATTGGGCAACGGCAGTCACAACCGCTCTGTCACTCGCTGTATCTGCTGTAATGACGAAAACCTCGCCTTCGTGAAGCTTCAGCGCTTCCTTCACTACTGTGTCCGCACCTTTAATCAGCTCAAATTCGAAAAGTCCCATTCCGCTTGCCCTCCTTGCTCGCATAACAGAGCCATCCGGCTCGGAACACTTTGCTGACGAGAACTTGTTTCACCATCTTGGTTTCTTCATTGCCTCGAACGTCGTAGTCTTGCACGCGCCCCCCCACTAATCCCACAGATTCCTTGCGCCGTACTGCTCTTCCAGGTTCCACCGTTCAATCTCTTCTTTCGGAGGACTCTCGTACCCATAGACCTTGCTTGTCCCCCAATTGAATTGCTTTCTTAGCTCAATCAGGAACTCCGCATACTTAAACGGCGCCAATACCGCGTCAATCACAGGGATTCCAAGTTCCTCCTGGAGTTGTTTGTAGAATCCAAATTGGATGGTACACCCAAAGATGATCACTTCGGCCAGGTCGTTCTCAACAGCATCTTTCGCCGCTGCTCTCATCCTCCTCGCTGTCTCGGCTGGCTTCTTGTGGAACTCGTGGACTCCCAGATCAACTGATTTGAACGACGCCAAACGGCTACCAAAACCATAATCCACCACGTTTTCATGCATCTTCGGGATGCACTTCTTCCGACCCACGATGATAGAAAAGCGATGGCCCAAGCTCGCCGCGACATGTAGAGTGGCTTCACACGGCGCAGTAACGACTAGTCTTTCTGCAATCTCTCTCGCCTCACGCAGCCCCGGATCATAGAAGCAACCGATGACAGCGGCATCGTACCCCTCTTTCTCCGCTCGTTTCACCGAATGCAGCACATCCGCCAGTACCAATGCCTCGTAATAGTGGTATTCAAGATGCTGTGGTCCTCTGCCCAAGGATACAACATCAACGATTGTCTCCGGCCTTTTTTCGCGGTTAATGAGCTCTCGAATTGGCTCATCGAAAATGTCTGTCCCAATCGGGTTTATCCACAAGATGCGATTTGCCATGTTCTTCGCCTCCGTGTTCTTGACTTCCTAGGACGCCGATTTCGAATCTGCGAAAAGATGGCATCTGACAGCGTGTCCATCCCCCATCTCTATCATTTCTGGGTCGATTTGGGAACACGTGTCCATCCGCTTGTGGCAACGGGGATGGAATCCACAGCCAGATGGTATGTTCACTGGGCTCGGGACTTCTCCGGTTGAGAGAACCCTCTTTGGCTTGAGCGCTTCTTCCTTGTCCGAGAGGACAGGGATGGAAGACAGGAGCATCTGGGTATAGGGATGGAGCGGTCTTTCAAAAAACTTGGCCGCAGAAGCAATTTCGGCGATTTTCCCGAGGTACATGATGGCAACCCGCATAGCCAGGTTCCTCATCAA
>CAZDDA010000338.1:0-3364 GCA_964504085.1 uncultured Thermotogae bacterium
ACCATTTGGCGGCGAGCCTTTATCGCCGGCTGGGGGAAACGCCCGGGTACGTGAGGACGCGGGGATTCGACCGGATTCAGCAGCGACAGATGATCCTTAATCTCGTAGAGGCGGAAGGCCGAATCACACGAGCAAAGGCAGCAGCCCTTTGCCGAATGACCGATCCGCAGGCATACCATCTTCTTTCCAAGATGGTATCAGACGGTGACTTAGAGAGAATGGGAAAAGGACGTGGGAGCCACTATGTCCGAAAACGCACGGATTAATCGCACAAGAGGAACAAAAATCGCACGCCGTGCGTTTCCGTGCGTTCCCGTGCGCTGGCGTTTCTTGGCGTTCCACGCCGTTTCCCTGCGTTCGGAGGCGTGGGGCGGCCCCCGCGTTGGCCCTTGACGGAGACAAGCACGGCTTTGAAGCCCTGGTACAAGATCATTGAGCCTTGCGAGGATCTGCGCGAAGGCGGGCCACTGGACGCATCGGAGTACGCCAAATGCCGGAGCCAAGGGATAGCAAGTCGCGGCGATCCAGACAAAAGAGTCTGACGTTGAGCAATCTCGGGGAGAAGGTCAGTTTCATCTGGTCAGTCGCGGACCTGCTACGTGGGCCGTACCGACCGAAGCAATACAAAGACGTCATGCTCCCGCTGAGAAGAAAGGGTGCACTGATGCTGGCGAAGCACGAGGTGAAATCCCGTGAATATGGTGTTGGTTCATTCAAGCAATATCCGTGCTGTCGGATACGAGCCAGAAAACCGAACGTTGGAAGTGGAGTTCCGAACGGGTACTGTCTACCAGTATCTCGGCGTGCCGGAGACGGTTCACCAAGGTTTGATGTGGGCCACCTCAAAAGGGGCGTACTTCCACGACCACATCAAGGACCGGTATACCTACAGGCAGGTGAGGTAGCGGCGACATGATCATCAAAGAAGTCCACGTAAAGAACTTCCGGTCGGTCCTGGGCGAGTCGTTTCCCTGCGACTTCTTGACGGCTCTCGTGGGTAGAAATGGGACCGGAAAATCATCATTCCTTCGGGCGCTGGAGATGTTTTACAATCCCTCGGCCAAGGTATCCGCAGAAGACTTCTATGCAGAAGACACCTCACAGGACGTAGAGATTGCGGTTACCTTTTCCGACTTGACTGTCGAAGAAAAAGGCTTCTTCTCCGCCTATATCGACAATGAAACGCTGACCGTGGTAAGAGTATTCTCGCTGACCTCTGGAGGGAAATCCGGTACGTATCATGGCATGCGTCTCAGGAACCCGGACTTCGTAGAAGTACGCCGTGCAGCCAACAAGACCGATGCGAGGAATAAATACAATGAACTGAGAAACGCAGGCAAGTACTCCTCTCTTCCTACAGTACGCTCTGCCGACCAGGCGATGGAAGCGCTCGAGCAGTGGGAAAATGAGCATCCTAGCGATTGCAGCCGCTTGCGAGACGATGGTCAGTTCTTCGGGTTTACCGAAGTGGGCCAAGGATATCTTGGCCGCCATACCAGATTCATCCGGGTTCCAGCCGTTCGGGATGCCTCGGAGGATGCAACTGAAAAACGGGGTTCCTGTGTCACCGAAATCATGGATCTGGTAGTGCGTAGTGTATTGGCGACACGGAAGGACGTGATGACCTTCAAGGAGGATACGCAAGCCAAGTACCAGGATATCCTCGATCCTTCCAAGCTTACAGAGCTAGCCACTCTTCAAGCGCAGCTTACCAAGACGCTCAAACACTATGCTCCCGATGCGGGCGTTTCACTGAAGTGGGCTGACCTTGGGGAGATCAACATCCCCATGCCCGAGGCAGATGTTAGGCTCTTGGAGGATGGTTACGAATCCGCTGTACAACGGACCGGCCACGGTCTTCAACGAGCCTTTATTCTTACGATGCTCCAGCACCTTGTCGCTGCTAGGGAGATCGAGAACGTCACCGAAGAAGGTCTCAGTTCTGAAGAGGAAATCCCGGCACCGGAAGAACCGTACCTCCCGAACCTTGTACTGGCTATCGAGGAGCCCGAGCTCTACCAGCACCCGAGTCGGCAGCGGCACATGGCTTCAGTTTTTCTCCAGCTCGCCGAAGGCTCCGTCCCGGGCGTGGCCAAAGAGACTCAGGTAATCTACAGCACGCACGCGCCTCTGTTTGTTGGTCTCGACCGCTTTGACCAGATAAGGGTCTTGCGGAAAGAACACGTCAAGACGGGCAAACCGAAAGTAACAAGGGTTGCCAAGGCCAAGATGAAAGCCGTAGCCGACGAGCTATGGAACGCTTGCGGACAGCAGGGAGACAAGTACACCGCGGAGACACTTCGGCCTCGTCTGCAAGCGGTGATGACTCCGTGGGTCAATGAGGGATTCTTCGCGGACGTCGCCGTTCTGGTCGAAGGGGAAGGTGATCGAGCTGCTATCCTTGGCATGGCGAAGGCCATGAATCAGAACTTTGACAGTGCCGGCATTGCGGTGGTCCCATGTATGGGAAAGAACAACCTTGACCGTCCACTTACCATCTTTCGGCAACTTGGTATTCCGGTCTATGTCATTTGGGACGGCGACTATGGTAGCAATGACGCAGATCCAGAGGTCAATCGATACCTGCTCCGGCTTGTTGGACAGACAGAGAGCGACTGGCCCGAAGGAGTCAGCGATGAGCACGCATGTTTCAAGACCAAGCTTGAGGCAACCCTTTCTCAGGAAATTGGCGAAGAAACATTTGGCCAACTGCTATCGGAAGCACAGGCCCAATTGGGAATCCCCAGGAAAGTCCACGCCCTGAAGAATCCGGTCGTGCTTCAACACGTTATTGAGAAGGCTACTGCTGAAGGAAAGACGAGTGAGACCTTGAAGGCCATTGTAGAGAGAATCGTTGCCCTGAGACCTCCGGGGGGAGAAGATGGCCATGATTCATAAGAAACATACGCGCAGGGTGCAGGTCACTTGCCTTATTGCTGGGGGGATGGCAGTAACGGCAGACATGCAAGTGGGAATCTGTGTGATGCTTACCGATCTTACGTGCTCAGAACAAGGAGGAATGACGGCATGGCGATGAAGAAGGCGGAAATGGAGGAGCACCGAGCAGATTATCAAGCCCTTGTGTCCAAGGCGCGCCTGGCCGAGCGAGAAGGACTGTTCAGCCGTGCCGTCGAGCTTGGGTTATCTTGCTGGGATCACATCGACGGGATGATGCAATACGAGCGTCGATATGAGCAACGCGAGTTCAGCAGCATCGAGGCGATAGATATCGTTCTCAGGCATTCACCCCTCCTTCTCGACTTCCGTAATCTTGAGAAACTCGAGGGTCTATTGAAGGATTATCGCAGAATCGACAAGAACACGTCCGTGAACGCCTTTTTTGGCAGGGGCCTCACGTTGAAGG
>CAZDDA010000339.1:0-3362 GCA_964504085.1 uncultured Thermotogae bacterium
CGGATCGTAGGGGATCATGTTCTTGTTGACGGTGATGTGGACGCGGTCGAGGATCACTTCTGCTTGCATGCCGGTCATCCCCTTGTTTCGCAGGTCGATCAGCATCAGGTGATTATTCGTGCCGCCGGAGACGAGGCGGTAGCCGAGCCGCAACAATTCTTCGGCCAGGACACCGGCATTGGCAACGATCTGGCGCTGATAGGCGCGAAACTCCTTTGTCAGCGCCTCCTTGAAGCAGACCGCCTTTGCCGCGATCGTGTGCATGTGCGGCCCGCCCTGGGTGCCGGGAAAGACCGCCCGATCGATCGCCTTGGCGTGCTCACCTTTGCACAGGATGATCGCGCCGCGTGGCCCGCGCAGCGTCTTGTGGGTTGTCGTCGTGACAACATCCGCGTAGGGGACTGGACTCGGATGAAGCCCCGCCGCCACCAGGCCGGCGATGTGAGAAATGTCGGCCATGTGGTAGGCGCCGACCTCATCGCAGATCTCTCGGAACCGCGCGAAGTCGATGACGCGTGAGTAGGCGCTGGCGCCGGAGATAATGATGCGCGGCTTTGCTTGCCTCGCGAGTTTCGCGAGGCCATCGTAGTCGATCAGTTCGGTCTCTTGATCGACGGTGTACTGCACCACGCTGAAGCAGCGGCCGGAGAAGTTCACCTTGTGCCCGTGGGAGAGATGCCCGCCGTGCGCCAGGGCCATTCCCATGAGCGTGTCGCCGACCTCGGCGAGCGCCATATACGCCGCCATGTTTGCCGGCACGCCCGAATGCGGCTGCACGTTCACGTGGTCGCAGCCGAACAACTCCTTGGCCCGATCGATCGCCAGTTGCTCGACGATGTCGACGAACTCGCAGCCGCCGTAATACCTCTTTCCCGGGTACCCCTCCGCGTAGTTGTTCTGCATCGGGTTGGCCAGCGTCTCCATCACCGCCAGAGACACCCGGTTCTCCGACGGAATCAACTCCAGATGCTCGCGCTGCTTGTGTAACTCCTGCACAATCGCGTCGTACACCTGCGGGTCGACCGATTTCAGTCGCGTGTAGAACATGGGTCCTCCTTGTCCCTTTCTTCATGAAAGATTCCTGGCCTACATGCTATCCGAGGTCGAGCTTTGGAACACATTCTTCATCATGGAGGTCAGGGCCGATCCTCGTCCGGAAGATTCCTGTGAGGATGAACTGGTCCTAGAACATCAATACTTGCATTCTTTCCAACCGGGAGTTCCTAAACAATGAGCAGGGGGGTTCTGCTTCAGGCTCGACATTCAGAGAAATAGTAAGAAATAGGTGTTGTGTCCCTTGATTACCCCTGTAACAGAAAATCTTGAATACTGGCGCAGTATTCGCTATAATACAGGCTAAGGAGGCGGGAAATTCAAGCTAATCTTGAATCCACATACAAAAGCCTCTCTTCGTCAAGTGAACACACGGAAAGCAGCAAGGCGAGAGTGCTGATAGTAGCAGTATTGGAATCCTGGCAGAGGCTACTACCGCCGCGTCACAAGACCTTGATGAGCATGCAGCTGAGAGACTGCCCGCTTGGTGATTCGGAAGTGCACGAAAGCCAAGCTGAGCTGGGGGTGTAACATGGAGGAACTGCAGAAGATCCTTGGAGAGCGCATTCGGTCACTGCGCAAGAAACTGGGAATCACACAACTAGCCTTCGCAGAGCAGGTCGGCTTCTCCGCTCACCAGATTGTATCCGAGATCGAACGTGGCGGGAGAGATGTCAAGGCATGGGAGTTGGTTAGGATTGCGGATGCTCTTCACACAGAAGTTCGGTATCTGATAGCAGGAAGTGAGCCTGCACCGGCGCACGTGCTCTGGAGAGACTATCCGGAGGAAGGCGCCACTGAGATGGAGGCTCAATTTCTCAAGCGATGCAGGCAGTACCATGAGCTTGAGTCCCTTCTTGGGATCAAACCCAAACGTGACCTTCCGGTTGTTGAACTGAAGCCAGAGACGGCCTCGTATGGCGATGCCAGGCTAGTCGCAAGAGACGTTGCGAACACACTGGATCTTGGTGGGCGGCCCGCTGCATCGCTGGTTGCAATCCTTGAGGGAGACTACTCCGTGAAGATCTGGTACGAGGATCTTGAGAGAGTCGGATCTGCTGCATCCGCGGTGGGCGAGTTCGGATATGGGATCCTAATGCATGGAAAGCAAGCACCTTGGCGTCGCAACTTCAGCTTCGCTCACGAGCTGTTCCACTTAGTAACGAGGACAACTATCTCGAAGGAATCTGTGGGCGATAACCAATCCCTAACCGACAAAGTAGAGCGTCTGGCCGATGAGTTCGCTGCCAACCTGCTCCTCCCAGCTGATGTGCTGGAGGTCGAGATCGAGGCTCGCGTTAAAGATGAGAAGATCTCCTATGGCGATCTCGTTGAGCTTGCCCGGGACTTCGACGTCTCGACTGAGGCACTGCTTTGGCGAATGGTTCACTGCCGGAGACTGACCGCCGATCAGGTAAAGGCCGTATTGAGTGATCCGAGCTTCCGCTCAACAGATCGAAGCACAATGCCCGCCAACTGGCGGCAGCCAGCCCCGTTGCCTGAGCGATTCGTCAGGCTAGCTTTCCTCGCCTACAAGAGAGCGAAGCTGTCACGCGCTAGGCTTGCACAGTTACTAGAGACTAGTCTGCTCGATCTGTCCGCCACCCTTCTTGAGTACGGGTTCGAAGATACTGATGTCTATCAGATCGAAACAGCTGTTACTTGATGCCAGCGTGATCATCCTAGCGCATGAGCTTGATGTATGGACCGCCTTGCTCCGAGAAGCTGATGTGGCCGTGACATCGATAATCGCGCACGACGAATCTCTATTTTTCAGCAATGAGGCGGGACTTGTCCCCGCGCCGATCAACATTCCCGCGCTAATCGAGCAAGGAGCCATTCCCGAGCTCTCCGCCTCTGTGTCTGACATCGAGCGAGTTCGTGCCGTGTTCGACGAGGAACTCAACATGGCTCTCCACGACGGCGAGGTGGAGGCCATTGCCATCCTCTATGCAGATGAGTCCGACAGCTTGCTGTTCTGTACGAGCGACAAGGTCGCCATTCGGGTGCTAGCAAGGCTAGGTCTCTCAGACAGTGGGGTGTCATTCGAGGAGGTCCTCGAATCTACCGGGCTCCGGAAACCTCTACCCCCTGAGTACCGCAGCGAGTACTTCAAGCGATACATCGCCGAGGGGCAAACCGCTCGAATTCAAGGGAAAGGACTCCCGTACGACTAGCAGGCGAATGGCGAGAACCTGCCTACCTTGGGTAACTCGAGGGACAGAGACCCTATTCCAGGCTACTCCTTCCTGTCTGCCGCCTGCCTGTCCTTCGGACGCAGACAGGTTCCGGCACAGGCAGGGAGGAAT
>CAZDDA010000340.1:0-3362 GCA_964504085.1 uncultured Thermotogae bacterium
CGCCACGGCGCTTCCGGTCGTGATTAGCGAGAACAGTGCTTGAACGGCGATGGTGTTGATGCTTCGGTCGGGCACATACTCGCCCGAGTCGGCAGACCGTACCGCCTGGCGCGCAACGAACTTCGCAAGCCATTTCTGGCCGCGGTCGTACATGTTCCCGCGTTCGTCAAGCACCGTCGTTGGCAAACCCGTATTGGCAAGCGTGACCATCTTCCATACCGCGGCGCTCACGTCGGGGTGCCCGTCAATCAGTGCTTCGAGCACTTCTTCGGGGCTGTACGAGCGCGCGGCGAAATCAAGCAGGTCAAGCGGGCCAACACGGCTGGTGTAACGTCTTGCCAGAAAAATAGGCATGGCGGACTTCCCCTGATAGGCTCCGCTTACGAGTTTTGTCACCGCCCCACTGCTCTCGATTGTCACATTCTCATTTTTCTTCTTCTTGGGCATAAACACAGTCCAAAAAAAGAACCGCAAGCGCCGCACCGGTGCGCTTGCGGTTGATCACCCGCCCTGGGTAGCGAACCATGAGCACTGCATCATCACACAATCATTGTATCATAAATGACCGACGACGGAGTGATATTGTCCAGTTTGTACAGGTTTGTTTTGCCCGACTATACGCCGCGCGCCCATTGCAGAAGGCGCTTTCGAGAGAAAACATGCCACGTCTTTCCCCTGCGATACAAGACGGGCACGGTGCCGTTGTTCACCCACCTCCTGAACCCCTCAATCGTCACATGGACGTAGCACTTGACCAGTTCGTAGGCTTTCGGGACACCCACCACGCGGTCGTCACAGGGAACCATCGGCACTTTCGGTATCGCCGCCGCGGCGCCGGCGGATCCGGTCTTTATGTCCTTGATGAACTGGGAAACATTGTCGTAGCCGCCGCTCTTGATCTTGAACTCCTTGAGCACGGTTCCGGCCACATCTTCGAGGCCGAGCATTTCAGCGTAGATCATGTAGACGCCATTGGCGAAAAACCACAGCAGGCGGTGTATGTCGTTCGGATTCTCCGCATACTCGGCTATTCGTGTCCTTTCCTCCAACGACCTGTCCGTCAACCGGTCCTGCCGCGCGCGTTCCAATGCGCTCCGCCACCGGCGCGCGACACGCCCGTCCTGTATGGCGCCGACACTGATCAGAAGTCTCATGTCACGTATCGCGGCTTCGCAGACGGCGCTCATGATGCCAAGCATCGCTTCAACGTCGCCGTGGTCGGGTTGACTTTCCTTCAGCGATTCTTCTTCGTGGTCAAGAATGCCCATTGTAGCCTCACATCTTGATTATTCCAGGGGTATGCACACTCACAGGGCTTATGTTGCCCATGATAATCAGCCCGGCGCATGCGTAGTTCATGGCATGCCGGAAGTGGTCCGGAGTTCCCACCCAAATCTCGCGCCCTTCGTTGTTCGGGTCCATCATCCGCGTCGGCTTCATCATTTGCAGGCAGAACTCAGCCCCCGCGCCGCCAGGCGCATCGCCGAGAACCGGCCACCGGGCGTCACCCGACTGCACCATCCGGGCCACCCGGCTCATAAGCGAATTGCGCGAGATGGTCACCACATAGTCGGGGTTGTCTTGGTCAACACGCTTCGGCTCGACCATGACCACACGGTCCTGCGGGGGATAGAAGGCGCGCCAGTAACGCCCAAGCCCGCTCTTGCACAACCGTTCCGCGGCCTCCATGTTTGGCTGTGCGTCGAACACGGTCATTATTGAATTGTACTGCTCAGAGATTTCCCTGAGCCGCCCCGTGCTGGAAGGGCCGTCGAACAGGTCGCCCCGATGCTCTTCTATGTGAATTACCCGAGGCCCGAGCATTCCGTTCGCCAGCATGATCGGCTCAATGACCACAATCCGGTGAATCTTGTCGCCCTGGTCGGCCCCGACGATAGTTCCCTCCGTGCTCCCCGTTTTCCATTTCAGGGTCGCATCTTCGCATTGAGCCATCATCTTCGGCGTGATCTTCCCGGCACCGCTGACGAAGGGCTTGCCGATCACCATGTTGTAGGCTATCTGAAACCCCTTTTTGGCCGCCATGTCGAAGAAGAATTGCACGATGGACTGGGCACGTTGCCACGCCCACCCGTTCAACAGGCTCAGGCGCCTGCCGCGCCAGTTATGGGACACCCCTTCTATCACCCGGGGCAACTCGTATGCCGCGCGCCACTCCCACTTGATCGACGGGTCATAGCAGAGTTCGCGCTCGCAGGCGCGGCAGGCAAAGCCCCATTCGTCGCCCTTGGTGTCCGGCAGCGTTTCTTTCAACTCTTCCCTCTTCCTGATCGAAGGAAGGTGCTCATGCGTCCACATCTCTTCCGGCTCCCAATCCAATGTCTGCCACTCGCCGCAGTACGGGCACTTGATCACGACTTCGTTCTCATCGCTCACCCGGTAGTATTCATCCGTGCCATACTCGGGAACGGTGGGATTGCTGAACCCCACAAAGATCGGATTCTGGCAATGCTGCAGGCGCGACCGATACTTCGAGACATTGCCAATGTCGCTCGCGTTCCATTCGTCAATCATCACGCAATCCGCCGGGTCGGATATGCCAACGCGCTCGCCTATGGTCGCCTTCATAAGCAACCACGAACGCCCCACCTGAATCGCGCTCAACGAATCTCTCTTCCGCGCCACGTCCTGCAACTCCGCCAGATTGGTCACGCGGTCGCATCCCTCCAATATCGCCTTGAGCCTGATCTTGCAAAACACCTTCATAAGTTTGTCACTCGGCATGGTGTAGATCAGGTTCGCGCCTTGATTCTGGTCCAGAAAGTACAGACCCTTACGGAGCATCGTGTCCGTAACACCCAACTGAGCGGCCTTGTTCATTATCTGGTTCGGGTGCCAGTCATCGGCAATGGCAATCTGGTACTCATGGCCGGCGAACGACCACGCCCGCGATGGGTGCCTGGGATGCTTGGTGTACATTTGCATCCACTCGGAACACGACAATTTCGCGCCGCTCCGCGCCAACTCCATTTCCGCTTCCCTTGCAAGCCTGTTGATCATGGAGCCTCCTGCAACGGCACAACCGGCTCAACATGTATCGTTTTGCCGCCGTTGCCTTCAGCGTTCTCGATAATCTCACGCACATAGCGGCCAACCACACGAAACACATGCGGAACCGTGTGCATGATCGCGGTCGCTTTTTTCGTTGACACGTTCCCGGCTTCGTCGGTTTCCGCTACACTCGCGGTGATTTCCAATTTGTCATCTTCCGTTTCACGAATCGTGTAGACCATGCGACCCCCTTATGTTCGCGCGACCATCGCGCCTTTGTTTTTGTCAACCCACCACTTTGTTCCACAGACCTTGCACGAAGCCTTGAGCGAGCCGCTCAGGGCATTGTCCAA
>CAZDDA010000341.1:0-3341 GCA_964504085.1 uncultured Thermotogae bacterium
CACACCCCGTGTTGTCTATCTATGCCCACTTGACTTGGGAGGCCTTATAAGTGTTGGGCAGCCCGTTACTATCCGCGCCGACGCCCCTCATGCACCGCAGCTACGATTTCGTCTCGGGTTAAGCCGAGCTTCACTCCCTTCACGTCCAGCGGCGATTCGTTCGCGTGCTCAGGCCGTAACACGAACAGCTGGCCGTCCTTGCGACGGATGCGGACTGAACCTGCTCGCCGGGCTTCCTCCAGCACCCTGGCGAATTTCTGCCTAGCTTCGGAGTACGTGTAGACCTTCATTCTGGCACCTCCAAAACATCGAGATCGAGCTTCTCCGCGGCACGTACCAAACCACCATCGAGTGTCAGCAACGGACACCGATGAACGCGAGCGCATTGGAGGACGTACGCGTCGTAGGCGTAGATTTTCAGATCGGCCGCGATCTCTAGCGCTTCCGCCAGATCAGCTTCGACGAATCGAATGGGGATCTCGGCATATGCATCCAGGGCCTTGTTCACTTGATTCAAGCGGACGCGTTTTCGTTTGAGCATTGCGGAAAAGGCGTTGCCAATCTCCCAGTGAACAGACGACGGTGCGATCAACGATGCGCCTCGTGTTGCCTCAACCAGTGCAGGCTTCGATGGTTCATTGGCGACGACGGCGATCAGCGCAGACGTATCGATTATGATTCTCATTGCCCTTCCTAATATTGTACAATTGTACAATATGCGATAGCCACCTCAAGAACAAGTGGTGCGGCGGGTCTGCCCAACGACTCTGGGCATAAGCTGCGTGCGCTGACCTTCCAGGTGCAAGAATCGCTCGATCATCTGCAGGCTCTCAATGCTCTCATATCAACTGCTGCCGCCGCGCATGCCAGCTTCATGCCCCTGATATTTCCAAGGAGTGTCCTCGAGAGCTAGAGTCTCATTGTCCAGATGAACACTCAATTCACACATCCTCAGGAGGACACCCCGTGTATTACTCAGGCATCGATCAGCACAAACGCGACTCGTTCTTCACAACGTACGACTCAAATGGCACGGTCGTCAAACAGGCTCGTGTACGTATGCCCTGAGGAACCACGTGAAGAAACAGTATCTTCGAGTTGAATGCGGCGGCGACCGACTCCGCAGTCTTGACAGCAGCATCGCTCCGTGGGCCGACCACGATCGGGACGAGGATTGTGTCGAGAAGTCTCATGGTTTGATGCTCCGATCAGTGCTCAGCGGCTGATCGTCATGCGAAGCGGGATTGGCGACCTGATGTTCAACCCACCTCCACCGCCGCCGTCCGGACCAGAGGATTCCCCTCCTGCTCCGAGTCCGATTGCCCAATCCGAAACCAGCAGAATCCCTGTGCCCACTGCGGCAACCGCAATCGCCGTCTTGAGGGGAACGAAACGACGTTCCTCCAGACTCCTGAAATGCGAGCGTTCGAAGTAGAAAACAGCGGCGTCCACATCCTCAACGGGGAAGTACTGATAGCAGGCGCAAACTGACATCGATGCCAAGAGACACAACGCCGTTATGCGCACGGGCCTTGTGGTTGGGTTAGCAGTTGACATGGTCTAATCCTTGGCAAGCGTCACCCAATAGGACTGCACCTCTATGTACGGCGGGTCCGGCGCACCTATTGGAGCGTATAGGCGAATCGTGCCGCGTTGGTCCGGCCTGGTACCTCGGAACACTCCCTCCTTGCGAAACCAAGGCACATCCTCGT
This sequence comes from uncultured Thermotogae bacterium, assembly GCA_964504085.1. Classification (GTDB taxonomy): domain Bacteria; phylum Bipolaricaulota; class Bipolaricaulia; order UBA7950; family UBA9294; genus CAZDDA01. Next base: position 1,713 of record CAZDDA010000341.1, read on the forward strand.
AGTAGACGCCGGGTTTGAGCTTGAACAAGCGTATATCCGGATTGCCCGATGCACGGCGCCCTTGGCTATTTGTGGCCATCTTGCCTCCTGGGTGTTGTCAACTCCACACTGAGTTGGCGCAACTGTTTCGATTGGGCGGACGTTATCCTGTTGCTCTCATGTTCAATACATCCCGCCGCCTGGCATTGCAGGAGCCCTATCCTTCTCTTTCTCCTCCACGACGACACATTCGGTAGTCAGAAGCAGGCCGGCTACGGAAGCGGCATTCTGCAACGCCGTGCGTGTGACCTTTGCAGGGTCGATGACGCCCGCCTCCACCAGGTCTTCGAATTCGTCAGTCAACGCGTTGTAGCCATAGTTTTTCTGCTTCGATGCACGGACGTTTTCAACCACTATTGAGCCTTCGACACCCGAGTTAGCGGCAATGCATCGCATCGGTTCTTCCAACGCGCGCAAAACTATGTTGGCGCCGATCTGCTCGTCCTCGTCCGGCAGGTTGAATCCCTTGAGCTGGCTCTGTATGCGCAAGAACGCCACACCGCCGCCGGCGACGATGCCCTCCTCCACGGCAGCCCTGGTCGCGTGAAGAGCATCCTCCACACGAGCCTTTTTCTCCTTCATCTCGGTCTCAGTTGCTGCGCCGACGTTGATCACCGCAACACCGCCGGCGAGCTTGGCCAAACGTTCCTGGAGCTTTTCCTTGTCATAGTCGGACGTGCTCTTGTCCATTGCCACTCGGATTTCCTTAATCCGGCCCTGGATGTCTTTCGTCGAACCGGCGCCGTCCACTATCGTGGTGTTGTCTTTGTCTACAGTGATGCGTTTTGCGCTACCCAAGTCGGCGAGTGCGGCATTTTCGAGCTTGAAGCCGACCTCATCACTGATGACCTTTCCGGCGGTGAGAACCGCGATGTCTTGCAGCATCGCCTTGCGACGGTCTCCGAACCCGGGAGCCTTGACCGCACACACTTTGAGAGTGCCGCGCAGCTTGTTTACCACGAGAGTGGCAAGGGCCTCACCCTCCACATCTTCAGCGACGACAAGCAGCGGTTTGCCTGTCTGAGCGACCTTCTCGAGTAGCGGAAGAAGATCCTTCATGCTCGAGATCTTCTTGTCGTGGATCAGGACGTATGCTTCCTCCAGCTCAGCCTCCATCTGCTCGGCATCTGTGACGAAATACGGCGAGAGGTAACCTCTGTCGAACTGCATGCCGTCAACCGTCTCCAGTGTTGTCTCGAGGCCCTTCGCTTCTTCCACGGTGATGACACCGTCTTTGCCGACCTTGTACATCGCATCCGCAATGAGGTCCCCGATCTCTCGATCGTTGTTGGCTGAGATAGTCCCTACTTGGGCGATTTCGGTCTTTCCTTTGGTTGGTACGGAGAGCTTCTCCAATTCAGCTACCACCTCGACAACGGCCCTGTCGATACCGCGTTTGATGGCCATCGGGTCTACGCCGGCAGTCACATTCTTGATTCCGTCACGGAAGATCGACTGCGCAAGTACCGTCGCTGTTGTGGTGCCGTCTCCGGCGACATCGGAGGTCTTTGTGGCTACCTCCTTCACCATTCGCGCGCCTACGTTCTCGACAGGGTCCTCCAGCTCCACTTCCTTTGCTACGGTCACTCC
>CAZDDA010000342.1:0-3338 GCA_964504085.1 uncultured Thermotogae bacterium
ACCTTCACAGGCCCAGTGTGGCCAGTGCCACAGCGATGATTCCAACAAGCAGCGCAGTCAATGAAATGATGAAGTTGGCGTTGACTCGATTCGTTAGCTTGGCGTCAACTCCCCCAACTCCTTGAGCCTGAAGCTGAGCGATCGCTTGTTCGTTTCGCACCACGCGTGCCTCTAACGCAGATGGCGCTGAGCCCTGCTGAACTGGCCCGATTTGCGCCTCCAGGGTGGAGAGTCGATCTGACACCTTGAAGATCAAGTCCTTAAGGACATCGAGATCCTGTGGGGTAACGCTCTCGGGGTTGTTCTGAAGGTACTGGATTGCGCGGGCTATTAACGCGGCGGCGGAGTAGCGGTCCAGTGGTTCTGTGCCTCTGTACTGGCCGCCAGGAAGCCCGGTGATGATCCCTCTCTCAGCGAGGTACTGCAGATCGGCATAGGCCCAATGATCCTGCGGAACGTCGCTGAAGCCCAGACTACCCGTAGTTGGTGGTTGTACGGTTCCGTTCCCGACCCCTCCGTCTCCAAAGGCAATGCCTCCTACAAGCAGAGACACGACCGCGACGGACACAATGACTAGCAAACGTCTTTTCACCATGGAAACCCCCTCTTTTCCATAAATCGCAAGAAGCAGTATAGTTCTTGAAATGCTGAGAGTCAATATCGGGTACTCCCTTCCACATGATGCTAGGCAAGTCGGAACGAGCGACGGTGGATCGATGAGGGGCCGAGGCGGCGTAGTGTCTCCAAATGACGCGCGGTCCCGTATCCCTTGTTGCGGTCGAAGCCGTAGTCGGGGAAGCGGGCGTGAACCCGAATCATCATGTGGTCACGGGACACCTTGGCGAGGATCGAAGCGGCAGCGATATGCAGAGACTGCGCGTCGCCCTTGGTGAATGTGAGTTCTTTGGGTAGCGGTGGATCGATGAGCGGCTCCCAAGGAACGGAACCCAAACGCAGAGAAAGCCCACGGTCAAAGAGGAGAAGGTCGGCTCGCTGCCCCATAGCCCGATAGGCACGATGCGAGGCGAGGGTGAGAGCAGGAACAATACCGCGCCGGTCGATTACCGAATGAGAGGCCCAGCCGACCCCCCACTTGGAAAACGCGCAGATCCGTTCATAGAGTGCCTCTCTCTTCCTCGGCGTCAGACGCTTGGAGTCATCGAGTCCGACAAGTCGACCGGGGTCCGATAGGGCGTCGAAATGGACGCACGCCACGACAACGGGCCCGGCAAGGGCTCCGCGGCCAGCCTCGTCAAAGCCTGCGAGACGAAAGTCAGGTCCATCCAAGATCAGCGTTGCATCCGCTTTGGAGCAACAAATGCTCTCGTCAAACGCCGTTAGCGAGGCGAGGCGCGCTTGGGGAGAAAAAGCGGGCTTTGCACTACTCACCGCGACCGAAGCTGAAGTACCCGTTCATCGGCCCAAAGCGTGACAGCGGCCAGACGCGGATGTACGGTTCACCGATGAAGTCACGCTCATCGACAAACCCCCAATAACGTGAGTCAAACGAGTCTTTGGAGTTGTCGCCGAGGACGAACCACTTTCCTTCCGGGACGAGGGTTGGCTCCACTCCATACAGCAACCCGGGAAGATTGGAGTAGTAGTAGCGATCGAATCGCTTGCCTTGAAGCTTCTTCGCATCGACCATGATATCTCCACCCTCAATCTGCACGGTTTGCCCTCCCACTGCGACTAAACGCTTCACATAGCGTATACGTTGCTCGCGGGTCGTTATCCCCAATTCTACTAACGACGTCGTTTGAGGAGTCTTTTCCCCCAACTCGAACAGCGGCCTCCCGAGAACACCGAGAACGATCTGGCTCCCCACAGGAAGGGAAGCGATGATTTCTTCGGCCTCTGCAGTCGAGAAGATTGGCCCGCGGTTGATTGTGATCAGTCTGTCCCCTGTTGTGATCCCGGCACGCTCCGCTTTCGAGCCTGCGGCAACTCTGTTGATCAACACCGCCTCGGTATGCCAGAAGACCACGATGTCGCCGGGCTTGGGATTACGGAAGTAATAGGAGACCTTATCCACAAAGAAGCTGTCGGCCCGTAGAGCGCTTGAGTCGCCATTGATCGTCGGGTACATGGAGTCGGTGGGAACATGCATCCGCACTGTGACGAAGCTGATCACAAGAAAGGCGAGGAGTCCAGCAACGACCAGAACCTCCACCCATTCCAGGATCTCCGATACCACGCGTCCTGGATTGACGCCGTAGTGGCGGATCACTCGCAGGATCAGCGCGGGTTTCTTTTCCTTCTTTTCCCTTCTCATCTAGCGGATGCGCCGCAGGCGGCGGAGATAGTACGGCCTTGCTTGGCGAGCGCGGTTCTTCTTCACCAGTTCGATCTTCTCAATCTTGGGGGAGTGTACCGGAAACGTCTTCTCTACACCGATTCCAGAGGAGATCTTGCGTACGGTTACCATCTCTCGGGTACCGCCTCCGCTTCGCTTCAAAACAAGCCCCTCGAAGACCTGGATCCGATCCTTCGCTCCCTCGGAGACCCGCTCGTGCACTTTGACGATGTCGCCGGGAGTGAATTCTTCGTCTCTTTCCGTCAGAAATTCTCTTTCTACAGCTCGTAGAATGTCGTCCATGATTTCCTCCTAGCGGTCGCCGACCACGCGGTCGAGCACGATTGCCGCCGCTGCGCGCACCGACAGGTGATTGAAGTCAGCCCGTTCCTCGATGGGTGGCAGAACGTAGTCGCAGGCCTCGATAAGCTCATCCGCCATTCCCCAGCCTGTCCCAAACACGATGTATGCCGGCCTTTCCTCGTGGTGGACGACATCCTTAAGTTGCGCGTAGGAGATGCACTGCACCTGCTGCGGGCGTGCCGAGGTGGCAATGAGAATGGGGCAGTCCCCCTCTGCTTCCTCGATCCAAGATACAGTCTCTTCAAGGCCTGTAGCGACCATCACAAGTTCAAGCGCCTCCCCCCGACGGGAGCCTTCCATTGCCTGCTCCCCTTCAGTCCAGAACCCACGAATCCGCCAGGCGATCTGTTGCTGCGAAGCAAGCGGTGTGATCACAAAATAGCGCACCACCCCATACGTTCTCGCCGTGCGGGCAATGTCGTGCACGTCCATCGACGTCATCGCCGTGGCCACGATCTCGCCGCGACGGTTGCGCATCGGAAAGTGCAAAAGACCAATATATAGGTTACCCATCGGGTTTTCCCCTGTCAAGATCCAGGCCGAGCAGATCCGGACGGTTACGTGTCGTTTTGTTCCACGCTTCCCTTTCCCGAAATGCTTCGATCTTTGCGTGGTCTCCTGACAGGAGGACCTCGGGGACGAATAGGCCACGGAAGGCCTCGGGACGCGTGTACTGGGG
>CAZDDA010000343.1:0-2889 GCA_964504085.1 uncultured Thermotogae bacterium
AGATGAGCCGGTCGAGATACCATCTTGCCTTGTGCAAATCCTGGACTCCGTTCTTGTAACGATAGCGCCAGACATATTTCTCAATGTTACCTTTCAGGTAGCCTTGGAACTCTTCGCGGCTCATTGAGGCCTCAATAGCTTCGATACATTCCAAACCGCCTTGCCTGTAATGCTCTGGCTTGTTGACCACATCGCTCACATCAAATCCCCTTCATCATCATCGAACGAAACCCTCACCCCGAAGAAGTCCGCAGCCGCATCCATCCTCAAAGCATCGACGACCATCTGATCATCTTCGCCAAGCAATAGCTCCAAACCACGGAACACACGTTTCGTACGTGACGCCCGATCTTTGGCTGCTCCAAACCCTTTGAGCTTCATCTCCGCCGAGAACTTGCGCTGGCTCCAGTCCTTACCCTTGGCCTCATTATTCTCACGCGCCCAATCCCTGAAGTCATTGAACGCGTCTGTTGTTCCGACCTCACTTTCGGGATGCACTACGCACCGCTCTTCGATCCACCGACCAAGCGCGTCCTCTCCCTCAAGATACTCTTGCGTTGCTTTCACGACTACCTCTGGCGCAGCCAGTCCCTCCGCCAGCCATAGCTTTGCCCCTTCCACGATCCACGCCAGGATTGCAGGATATTCCTCTTTCAACTTGTCGGGCAGGTCTACATCTTTCTTTGCCGGTTTTGTCTCGAACGGGATGAGGTGCATCCTTCGCCGCATCGCATCGTCCACATTAGTTATCTCAGGCCGAGTATTACCTGCGATGACCAGCGTGAATTGCGGATCGAACTCGAACAAGTCCTGCCGCATGAACCTTGCACTTATCTTATCCCCGCCAGTCAGACTCTTGACCTTGGCCTCATCCCATTTGCGTGACGGGTCGATCTCCTGCGCGTGAACCAGCCGCGCCCCCATCAAGGCCGCAAGCTCGGTCGGGTGCCTCTGGTTATTCGACGCCAGGAACACGTCAGCACTAGCCACAGCAGCGTAATCGCCAAGGATAGCACCTAACGCACCGAGGAAAGTCCCTTTGCCATTACCTCCTGAGCCATGTGCAAACGCCAGCACATGCTCCTTCGTACTACCTGTGGCAGCATACCCCGCGAGCCTCTGCAAATACCCCTTCAACTCTCCATCACCATTGCACGCCTCATTAAGAAACGCGTGCCACTGCGGACAACCACGATCAAAGTCCACTTCCACGCTAGTTACTTTCGTGCAGAGCTTCGCCCGATCATGCGGCATCAACTCACTTGTACGCAAATCGACAACGCCGTTCTTCGTGTTGAGCAAATACAAATCCGCATCCAACCTATCGACCGTCACTTGCATGATTGGATCAGTCTCTGCGATCTGCGCCACGTTGCGCATCACAGGCCAAGACGCACACCGTGCCGCCACTCTCTCGGCCTTGGCTGGCTGTTGAATACGAACAAGCGCCTCCGCCGAAGCCTTGGAACATACGGTGCGCGTATAGGCCATGTGCCTCTTGGCTACATCCCGCGCCCACTTGACCCCATCCCATGCCACCCAGCCCATCCCACCGGCAACATATCGTATGTCAGAAACGTGCAACCTGGCCAGCCGGCTCGCTAATGCACTGTCACTATACTCAACCGGCGTTTCGCTATCACTCGCTAACAGATCAGAGAACTCGATGTCATCCAGATCAAGGGTGTCAAATTCTGTCACCTCTGCCTTCCAGCCGAACTCCTTCGCCTTGCCCTCGATCCAGTCCCAACCCAACTCATAAGGCGGGTGCATCCTGCCGAAGTCAGCTTCGATAGTCTCAACTGTATTACTTCCATCCTCCCACGACATCGACCAGTCAGTGAACAATGCCAAGGCATCGCCCTGATTGTCAGGCCCAGCCGCAGCCTTGATAGCGTAACCCATCCGGATATAGTCGTCCCGATCCGGAAAATGCTCAGACGTATTAGGAACCATTCTAAGGGCCGCTGAGAGCTTTTCCACGCTCGGAGCTACTAACCCTGCCTGATCCACGTTTTGCCTCTCTACGGCCCTCTCAGCCGCCGTATCAGCATGAATGATCTCACAGCCTGTCATTTCCAGCGTCTCGACAAGATCAGCAAAGAACTTTTCGACCTGTGTCCGACCCACCTTGCGAAGACAGCGCGGCCCTCGCACCGTGATGTCTTGGTCAAGGGTGTAAGGTTCCTTCGTGACGGGATGCACACCGCCGATCACGTATTGCTGGCCGTCACCTAGTAACTCTACGAGTTGCTCGACGCCCTTGCCATCCCTGAAGCGTAGTCGCATACGTCCGATGTGTTCCTCGGTACGATACATCAACAGGCGCTTGGGTGCGCGGCCTATGCGAAGCGGTGCTTTGCCCAGCGCCTTTGTCGCCATGTCTGCGATGATGCGCGCCAAACTCTCGTTGACTACATCAATGTCGAGGGCTGGAAACTTGCTGGCTTTCAGGCCGATGTTGGCACGGCTGCGATCCCACCTCTCGATGTCGTTAGCCGTGGGCGTGTATCCCTGCCACGCATAGCCGCCCCACGTTCCTTGTGCGTTCTCTCGGCCTGGCGCCTTGCCCGCCTGATCTGCGGCGATCTTCGACATCTCCGACAGCGGAGCGCCAGGCGGTATAACGCTAACCAAATCTGTAAAGCCAGCGTCGAATAGTTTTTTGAATGTCAGCATCTAAACCTCTCGTTTTGAAAGTGCGCTCCTTATGCTGGCACAAACCACCCCGCCAGCGCAACAGTAATTTTTTCTTGACTACCTGTGGATGAGTGTGCCAGCGTTAAGGGAACGAGGAGGAAGTAATGGTTATTTCATCGGTCAGTTACGACCAATCCGAAATCCTTCGGGCGATTAGTGAACTGCATTGCCCGGACGGGTTCGATGTCG
>CAZDDA010000343.1:2899-3335 GCA_964504085.1 uncultured Thermotogae bacterium
TTCGTTCTGGAAAGACTTGGACAAGCCGCGCTGGTGTTTCGACATTGACCCGCAAGCACCGGGCGTGACGGAAGCGTGCAGCACGAACGTCCCGTTGGCGGGGCGCAGCGTCAACAGCGTTGTGTTCGACCCCCCGTTTTTGACCTATGTCCGGGCCGGAAGAGAGGGCAACGGCGGCATGATTATGGCCAAGCGTTTCGCGGGCTACTGGCGCTACGACGGACTAGAGACGCACTACAAAGGCACATTGGCCGAGGCCAAGCGGATACTGGCTCCGAAAGGTATCCTTGTGTTCAAGTGCCAAGACATTGTTCACAACCACAAGCTGCACTGCACACATGCCAACGTTATCGGTTGGGCGCAAGACTGCGGCTCCCGCCTTCTTGATCTTTTCATCTTGCTGGCCAAGCACCGGCTTCCGTCACCGAACCGGGCG
>CAZDDA010000344.1:0-3323 GCA_964504085.1 uncultured Thermotogae bacterium
CGTAGTCTATGCTCGGAGGCAAGGCACTGCGACAGAACGGGCCGGCAACGGCACGAGTCAAGCGTCATCGATTCTGATTCCGTCCCCATCTGGGGATTTCGATCCTGTCGTCGTCCAAGCACTTGAATCGGATCCTGACGATGTGAGGGTTGCCTCAACTGTATTGGCGGAGGCAGCGAAGCAGTTGGACATACTTGAGCCGTTCGACCGCTTGAAGCTAGCGCTTCAGAAGGTGCACGAGTCACATGAGCTAGACGACAAGTGAAATGGCTAGGCATCGTGTCAGCGCAGCAGGTCGATCGGCGAAGTGGCGTCCCGGTCTCCTCTGTCGTCTCGCAGCCAAGGCTACGCCCATTGACGAACCCGGAATCAGTTCGTTCAGACTGAAGCTAACGACTGCTGTTCATGATCCGGTCAAGCCCATTGACTGGCAGTTTGCACCCATCACTATCTCCGCCGGCTTGGATCCGGCTGCTCCGTCGGTGGACTTCCTCTTCCCAAACGTCGCAGTAGTTGACACGCGTCTAGTCCTTGACCCTCCCGCTGTTTCAGAAGATCTTGTTGATTTTCCCGGTGTCGAGACGCTTTGCCCTGCGGTGGAGGCGCTACTAGGCCAGGCTGATGTCTCGGAGAACCTCTATGAGCCGCTAAGGCGGGCACGGGTAGACGGGAAGGTCTACGAATCCAGGTCGAGACGGCTCGCAGAGCAAGACGAACCCAAAACGAAAGACAAGCCAAAGGTCCATCGCGACAAGGATGGATTGCGCAAGAGCTATAGCATCACCAAGTCTGGCCACGTCACGAAGCGCAATCTCATGCAGATCTGGGATCTGATTCTGCCAATCCTGCAGCCGCCCCTCTCGTTCGACTTCACGGACCTGCTCGTGCTGCCGAATGCGCTGTATGCATTCCAGGTTGATGGTGTTCGTTTCCTTGCTGAAAGGGACGGCGCACTACTGGGGGACGACATGGGTACAGGCAAGACAATCCAGGCTATCGTCGCGATGAGAATGCTGTTCCAGAGCGGCGAGATCACGTCCGCTCTGATAGTCGTGCCTCTGACCCTGCTGCGGAACTGGGACCGCGAGCTGTTCAAGTGGGCTGAGCCTCTCAGCGGTGTGACCGTTGTTCGCGGTACCCGGGAAGAGCGGAAGGAGCAGTGGCAGCAGTTGGCCCATGTATACATCGCCACGTACGGAACGGTAAGGAATGACATCGATTCGATACTAAAGCATCGTGCCTTCGACCTTGTGGTTGTTGACGAAGTCCAGGCGATCAAGAATCGAGAGGCTGAGCAGTCGAAGGCAGTCAAGCAATTGCCTCGACAGCGTGCCTGGGGCCTGTCCGGTACACCGATAGAGAATCGTATCGATGACTTAGTGTCGATCTTCGAGTTCCTCAAACCCGGCCAACTGCCCATTACCGGGATTACACCACGTGTGGCTAAGGCTAGAATCGCGCCCCACTTCCTTAGACGCCGGAAGCGCGATGTCTTGGATGATCTCCCGGAAAAGCAGGCATTTGACCGCTGGTTGGACCTTGAGGACGCCCAGCGCGCTGCCTATGAAGAAGCAGAGAGGAGTGGGATAGTCTTCCTCAGAGAGCTTGGAGCGACTGTCACGGTTCAGCATGTTCTTGGGCTCTTGCTCAAGCTCAAGCAGCTCTGCAATCGAGACCCGAGGTCAGGAGAAAGCTGCAAGCTGGACTACCTGCATGCGCAGTTGGAGAAACTGCCGGAGGACTGCAAAGCGCTTGTTTTCACCCAGTTCATTGGCGAAGGGCTCAGCTTCATCGCAGAGGCATTCGAGTATCTCAAGCCAGCGATTGTGCATGGACAAGTGAGCGGTGGATCGCGGGACGCGGAGGTGATGCGATTCCAGCAGGATGATAGCTGCCGCCTGTTCATCGCCACACCCAAGTCTGGCGGGATTGGGTTGAATCTGGTTAGAGGCAACTACGTGTTTCACTTCGACCATTGGTGGAATCCGGCGACGGTGAGGCAGGCAGAAGATCGAGCTCATCGAATCGGCCAGACGAGGGACGTCATGGTCTTTCATCTCTGGATCGCCGGGACGGTTGAGGAGCGGATACACGGAATCCTGGAGGCCAAGAGGAAGCTCTACGCTGACGTGATCGACGAGTTGAGCAACGTTGAAATGAGCGGTTTGTCAGAAACGGAGCTGTTCAGCTTGTTTGGACTGAGAGCGCCAAGGAAGGAGGGGATGGCACCAGAGCCTGTCGGGAGAAGGGGCTTGCTGCATAGTCTAGTAGCGATGGAACCGGGCGACTTCGAGAGGTTGGTTGCGCGCGTGTACGAGGAATTGGGCTATGGAACCAGAGTCACTGGGGGCTCGCACGATTCCGGCGTTGACGTGGAAGCATCACGGACCACGACCGCAACAGGCCGCGAGATGCTGGCCATCCAATGCAAATGCTACTCGCCTAGTAACAGCGTCGGAAGGCCGGAATGCCAGAAGCTCTTAGGGGTACTCAGTACAAACAGGCAGTACAACAAGGCCATCATTGTCACGACTTCGGACTTCACGAGCGAAGCGAGAGCCTTGGTGGCGAATGACGGGCGAATCCAGCTGATTGACGGCGAGACGCTGCTGAAACTCATCGCCGAAACAGGACTGGAACTTCAGACAGCGGAATCCTGAGTCAGCACATCACCCTATCGGCTTTTCTTCCTTACTCAGCGCATGCCTGCATGATGCACGAGATCACCTGTGCAACCGCGCCGATAGCACAGGCTGTTGTCAGCCAGAATAGCCAGCGGTTTGTGTTGCCCGCCTGCTTCGAGATGTCCCGTATTTCCTCCAGCACCCCCTTGGGTTGCTCAGCGACGTCGATCCTCAGATCTTCGGCTTGTTCTCTAAGTTTGATTGAGGCATCCCGCAGCATGTTCTCCACGGCCCTGCGCCGATCCATAATCCGCTGTGCTGTCTTGGGGCTCACATGAAGGTGCTGCGGTGCCCAATGCAGATTGTCCATTCCGATTTGTAGGCCTCGAATGAACTCCTCGAGGCGGCTGAGTTTGTGACCCCCATCCTCCATGCTCTCGATCTCGCGCACTTCCCTTTCGAGCCACGAGTTCCAAGCATCGATGTAGTCGGAGTGCTGCCAGTCCTCATCGCGGAGTTCTCTGTAGATGCGGTGTTCCCGCTTGGCCGATTCAGGGACACCGTACTTCTTGATAAGGTCTTCCGGTGAGCTTCCCATATTGATCAGCACCTACCCAAGCGGCTTGTCTTCCTTCGTCAGTTCCAGATTCAGGGCCAGCAGGCGTTTGAGTACCTCGTTTTCGTCGCGCCAGGTGTCCT
>CAZDDA010000345.1:0-3321 GCA_964504085.1 uncultured Thermotogae bacterium
CTTCGAGGGATTCCTTGATCGCACTCCAATCCCCTCCGCCTCCCTTTGCCCGCAGCCAATGGATATACAAGAGATCTCCCTCGAGCAGAAGCGAGATAGTCGAAGGTGTCAGGGTGATCGAATTCAGTAGGACAAACTGTCCGACCGGGTCCCGAAGTCTGATGGGCAGAGCAACGATCCGCCCCTCTTCTCCGCCCAAGAGGATGAGCCGACACGTATACACGGTCGAGACAACGAAGCGTAGGAACAACGTAGCCAGAAAAGCGACGAGCCATTGCGAACGTTGCAGAACCGTGAGAGAAAAGGTATTCGCCGCCGGGAAAAGCCGTCGCTGCACAAAAACGACGATCCCTGCAGCGAGCGCCCCGATGAGAAGATGAAGCGGATCGATACTGCGCGACAATGCCAGCCATACCACCATCAGCACAAGCAGGCTAAAAAGCATCCGCCCTCCTTTCCGTCGAACGAACAATCTAGCGAGGTGCTAGCACGAGCAACCTGCCTTGGCCTTCTTCAAGGCAAGCAAAGTCAGACCGCACAGAGAAAAAGGAAAGCACGATCAACCCAACTTCCTCCAGCAACAAGGCTTTTCTCCATCGTATGTCAGCAGGTCATCACAGAGACTCGCTTCGAAGCCGCGGGACTTCTGCGCCAGAAGGACCCTCCCCTTTCTTCGCGGTGCGGCGTGAACGGACGGCTCGCTTTCACTCCTCAATCCACATCCGAATGTCATCGAAGTAGGCGTGGCACGCCTCCTCGTGACTCTCATCGCCCAGGAGAATCAACCACTCGCCTCCTTCCGAAAGCGGTGCGGACATCATCGCCGACGCTTGAAGATCTTCGTCGACGAAGAAGGAATACTCCTCCGAGGAGAAGACAAATGTGTAGGTATACCATCGGTAGACACTGGGTTTGAATGGAAGGAGATGTGCAACCTCACCGCCGACATCGTCCGGCTCCCGGACAAACGAGCCTCCCCCTTCACTTGTAAAGACAAAGTACGGCAGAGACTCCGCGAGTGAATCGAGTGATCTTCTTGCCGGGAAGACGAAGAACGTATGGGCATCCTGGGTATGGGTGGTCATCACTTGACAGGAAAAGGCCAACCGCTGCCCGGTATGCAACGGCGGCACCTTTACCGTCACGGTGCGGCGGTGCCAGCGGTCGATTCCACTGTTGACATCTAGCACAAACCCGTGTGCTCCGCCGAGGTTTTCAATCGTACCTTCCTGCGCGCTTGCCCAGGTCGGATCAACAGACCACACTTCCAGCGCTTGAGTCCCGCTTGAAAAGTCTTCGAAGAAGACCTCGCTTCCGCTTCGTAGGTAGACGGCTACTTCTTCGGCCACTCGGCCAGTGCGCCCAGCGGCATCTCTGACCTCCAACGTTATCAGATATCGACCCGGCTCAGCGTACGTGTGGGTTGTCTGCTGGCCGTAGGTAGACTCCCCGTCCCCAAACCCCCAACTATAGGAGACAATCGCGTCCCCGCCGTAGGACGACGAACCATCGAATATCACTGCCTCCCCAACATAGACCACCACCGGAGAAACCTCGAAACGCGCCACCGGGTCAAAGCGCAGCAGCGCACAACTGCAAAGAAAAAGAACCATCACTCCTGTCAGAAACAGCCGAAACAACGTGCTTTTTCGTTTTCTCATCCGATCACCCAACCTCAATCAATCTATCGCGCTGGAAGCTCGTCAGAACCTCACAGCCATTGTTGCTCACAACGACAAGATCCTCGACCCTGACCCCTCCGAATCCGGGAAGATAGACACCCGGCTCTACGGTGACCACCATTCCGGCTTCAAGTACGTCCTCGCTCAATGAAGAAAGACGAGGACCCTCGTGAACTTCCAGTCCAACACCGTGACCGAGTCCATGCCCGAAGTGTTCTATATGGCCAGCCTCATCGATCATGCCTCTGGCCACAGCATCGATCGCTTTGCCGTCTGTACCAGCCTGTATCGCCGCTACCCCAGCTCGGTTGGCACTCAGAACAAGGTCGTAGATCTTCCGCACACGTGCCGGCGCCTTTCCCACCACAAAGACACGTGTCAGGTCGCTGCAGTAGCCCTCAACCTGCGCGCCGATATCAAACAACAGTAGGTCTCCTGTTCGCAGTCTTCGCATTCCAGGGCGGTAGTGCGGGAGTGCGCTGTTTTCTCCAGCGGCCACAATGAGGTCAAAAGCGACCTTCTCTGCTCCGTTGTTTCGGATGAGAATCTCAAGCTCAACGGCAAGATCACGTTCGCTCATTCCCACTTCAATCTTGCTCACCAACTCGGTGAGTGCTGCCTCCGTAATCCTAGTGGCTTCGCAAATCCGGTCGATCTCTTCGGGTTCCTTGACGCGTCGCAATCTCCCCACTGGATCCTCCAGAGAGATCAGCTCCGCATCAATCTGCTCACCGAGCCTCTCCACCCAGTAATGGCTCATTCGCTTGGCCGCAAAAGCAACTCGGCTTACCCCAAGCGCGCTGATCTCAGTCGCTACTTCATCCACGTACTTCCCTTTTACCTCCTTTAGCGCAAGCGTTGGAACCTCACGGCCGGCCTGCTCAGTGTAGCGAGAGTCGGTCAGCAACAAGTGCCCCCCACTCGACAAAAGCAGCACTCCCTCACCGGTAAACCCCGTGAGGTAGAACTGACTCACCCTGTCTGAGTCTTCCAGATTGACGACGAGAAACGCATCGGCATCCAAGTCACCGAGCAATGTGCTGCAGCGCCTATCGTAATCGATCGACATGCTCCTCCACTGAAGAGATCATGATACAGTATATTCCCTTTATTTCATTGGCGTATTCTCTACGCCCAAAATACTACGCATAGCGAACGACTCTTGACAATGTAAGATGGGCTCGCTATACTCACTTATTCGTGACGCAGATGGACGACGCAAGAAAGCAAGTGAGCCTTGTAGAAACCGACCTTGAACAACGCCTTCAAACGCTTACCGACCAACGAGCGTTGGAGGCATTCCGAGTGGAATTCCTTGGCCGAAAAGGGCGGATCGCACAGCTGTTCAAAACCCTTACGGAGATTGAGCCAACGGAACGGGCCGAAGTCGGCAGGCTGTTAAATGCCCTAAAGCAGCGTGCCACTGCCGCCCTTGCTGTACGCCAGAGCGAGATCGAGCAGACCACTGTGGAAAAGAGGCTTTCGCAAGAGAAGGCCGACCTCACCCTGCCGGGAAGCTACCACCCCCTTGGCCACCTCCATCTCCTCACTCAGGTCCAGCACGAGATCGAATCGATCTTCCTACGGATGGGTTTTGATGTTGCCACCGGTCCAGAGATCGAGACCGAGTATCACAACT
>CAZDDA010000346.1:0-3310 GCA_964504085.1 uncultured Thermotogae bacterium
GCTCGCCACATCACCTGTGGTTGGCACAACAGCGCCCACGTCCTGCCGCGGACACATGGTCTTCAAATCCCCTCTCACTAACGTGATCGGTTCCACCAACTGCGGTGGCTCATGGGCCTACTACTTGAAGGGCACCGGGTACGACGTACTAGTCATCAAGGGCAAGTCACCAGAACCTGTGATGATCGATATCACTCCAAAGGGCGCCGATATTCTCCCCGCGAAACACCTCTGGGGTAAAAATGTGCACGAGACCACCGAGGTGCTGCTCGAGGGATCTCAAGTTGGGAAGAAGCCCTGCGTGCTATGTATTGGGCCTGCCGGCGAGAACCTCGTTCGCATCGCCGCAGTAATGAACGACAAGAACCGTGCATACGGTAGATGCGGGCCGGGTGCCGTGTTCGGCGCCAAAAACCTGAAAGCCATCCGCGTCCAGGGGAATGAGAGAATCCTCATCAATGACGAGGAGCAATTCAGGTCCGGACGCGACCAGGCACGGTACCTATTGCAGGCGGTACCTGTAACCAACCGTCTTCTGCAGTTGCTCGGCACCTGCGGACTTCTAAAGCTCATCAACGTGATCGACATGCTGCCCCACAACAACTTCCAGGACAACCTCCACGACGAGGCCGAACTGGACCAGATCTCAGGTGAGGCACTCAGAGACAATATCCTGGAGCGAGCGGGGGCGTGCTTCCGTTGCCCCATCGGCTGCCAGCGCCACACGCGTGTAGGTAACAGGCGCGGGGAGGGACCTGAGTACGAGAACACGGTGATGCTGGGACCGTCCTGCGGCATTTACGACCAGGAGTCCATTACCCTGGCCAACTACGCGGCCAATGAGTACGGCATCGACACGATCAGCCTCGGCGGCACGGTTGCCTGCGCGATGGAGCTGTACGAGCGGGGATACCTGACGCCCGACGAAGCAGACAACCTGGACCTCAGTTTTGGGAGCCACGACAACCTGGAGAAGCTGACGCGCAAGATCGCCATCCGCGAAGGGGTCGGAGATAAGCTCGCCGAGGGGGCGTATCGTCTGGCACAAGGGGTCGGCCATCCAGAGTGTGCCATGACCGTGAAGTCCCTGGAGATCCCTGCCTACGACCCGCGCGCCTCCTGGACACAGGCGCTTGGTTACGTGACGTCGCCCACTGGCGCGTGCCATTTGCGGGGCGGCTACGCGGTGTCGCTCGCCTTCTTTGGAGGCGCCCGGGAGATCCCGAGGTTCAGCTCGTTCCAGTCGCCGATTTCCATCCACAACATGCAGAACATCGGAATCATTCAGGATTCGTTGGGTATCTGTAGGTTCACCGGGTTCGCGTTCGCCACGGAACCCTGGGCGAGGATGGTGAGCGGTATCACGGGCCTCGACTTCTCCACTCGGCGATTGGAGGAGACTGCTGACCGGATTGCCGCGTTGGAGCGATTGTTCAACCTCGAGGCCGGTGCTACGCTGGAGGACGATTCCCTGCCGGGTCGCTTCAGCGACGAGCCGATCAACGTCGCCGGCAAGGACCGCGTGCTGCCGCGGGAGGTTTTGGAGAAAATGCGGAGCGACTACTTCGGACTGCAGGGATGGGACGAGGATGGAAGGCCCACCGAGAGCCTCTGCAAAAAACTGAACGTCGAGAGACGGTGACATGTCCGATACGAAATGGAAAGCCAGCGAGCCGTTGATCAAACAGTTCCAGGCCATCGGGCGGGCGTTGCTCCTGTCGGACATGGAGGACAGCCACTCGGGCAACATCGCGAGGCGTTGGGTGGACGACACGGGGCACGAACGGATCGTGATCACGTCAACAGGTTCACAGAAGGGCGACCTCGAACCCAGCAACATCTGCTTCTTGTCTGCGAAAGACACTGACTACGGCTACTACAAGGCCTCCTCCGAGACTGACATCCACGCCCGGATCCTGGACATCGATGGTGTGGACGCTTCTTTGCACGCTCACACCAAAGAACTCACCATCGTGACGTTCGACGATGAGAAGAAACCCAACAAGCCGATACCGTTCATCCCCGTTGACCCGCTGGGATACTATCACACGGGTGGACTCGTTCCCGTTGATTGGGTTGCCGTGCCAAGCGGCTCAAAGGAGATGTCCCAGGTCATCCCGAAGCGGCTAGAGAGTAACAGAGTTACCGTGATCCAGGGACACGGCGCATTCGTGAAGGGGCACAGTCTGGAGGAGGCGCTGTGGCTGGCCTGTATCTCAAACACTTCGGGTTACATCGCTCGGCTGATGGAGAAGATCGGAGTGGACCTTGTCGGGATTCGAAACAAGGTACAGGCCGATCCCAATGCCTGGTTTTCCTACGCACCGGATGACTACGACCTGGGCGACAACAACCGCTGTGACTTCCCTGCGGAAGAAGAACTGATTCACGAGTTCCGTAAGACCGGGGCACGGCTGTTCGAATCGCGGCTGTCGCCGTTCCACACGGGTTCGCTCTCCGTACGCGGGATCGAGTCGATGCTATACGCACCCAAGGGGTCGATGCCCCGCGATTTGCCCGGGCCGCTCCTGGAGGTTCCCCTCGCGCAGCAGGCAGACGATTCGAGAGAGCTTCAGATCCACAAGGCGTTGTACGCCGAGAGCAACTTCCAGACTATCGCCCACTGCTACGTGCCGGAGGCGGAGGTGCTGGCAAACTTCATCTACCCCGGGGAAGATGAACCGGACGAGCGGATCGTCCCGATCGATGCGGAGGGAAGTTTCCTCTACCTGGTGGTGCCAGTCGTGCCCGCGCAGGTCGACATGGCCACCTTGGTGAAGCTGCTCCACGACTACAAGGTGGTGATCGTGCGGGGCGGTGGTGTGTGGGGTGTGGGCATGCAATCGCTATCCGAGGTGTTGCATCACCCATCGTCGGTCCGCGAGATCTGCCTCTACCGCATCGGCGCCTTCGAGCGTGGGCTCAACTTGCGCTCCCTCGAGCCGGAGAAGGCGAAGCGGTGGTGACCCCTCGCAGATTGCTCGAGCCGCCTGCCGACCGCGCATGGCTCTGATGGGTTCCTGAACAACTCCGTTTCGGAGCAACATACTTGGCAGGGGCGAAAGCAACTTCCTATCCTGCCCCCCTCCCTCTCCTTCTCTTGCCCTTTTCATCATGTTCTGCATTGCTTCTGTGGTTGGCATGCTTTCCTTGGCTGTAGCAGCGGCTTCCTTGAACAGAACCAGTGTTGAGTTCAATGACATGCCGCCCTTCCGGTGTGTCTGGGTCTTGTTCGAACCAGTCCGTTGGCGATTTCAAAGAGTACCAATGCCAGCTGTGCTTCAGAAACTCACTTCG
Organism: uncultured Thermotogae bacterium; assembly: GCA_964504085.1. GTDB lineage: Bacteria > Bipolaricaulota > Bipolaricaulia > UBA7950 > UBA9294 > CAZDDA01. The sequence goes on from CAZDDA010000346.1 coordinate 3,298, forward strand.
AGTGAAGACAAGC
>CAZDDA010000347.1:0-3285 GCA_964504085.1 uncultured Thermotogae bacterium
ACTCTGTGTCCCGTATGGTGTGCTAACGTGGCTTCTGTTGACTGCAAGCGCATTTCGAAATCCTTTTTTGGGGGAGTAATTGTAGAAGCCAGATATTGGCCCTCACGTGGCGATGGGCTCGTTCACAAGAGCAAATAGCCAAGTAGCAGATGCGTAATAAGCTAGTCAACAAGTCGGGGATTGGCAAACGCGCCCGCGTCGTTTTATGTCGTTGGGTGATGGGCACAGCTCCAGCAGCTCTATTGAGTTTGGGCCATGAATCGTGTTAACGTGGCAGAAGCGTCGCCGGTAGCATGGCTTCTTGAGTAGGAAGGAGGATGTGTTGAGCAAGCGAGTATTCTTTGTCGCAGTTGGTCTGCTGTTTCTGTATGTCGCGGTTGCGCAATCGGACCTTCCAGAAAAGGGGTGGGGCATCGGGGTACAAGTGAACTACCCATTTACCGGGTTTAGCATTCGCTACTTTACTGCCGAGGGAATTGGATTTGAGGTCAACATCTTCCCGAACCCAACGACACGTTACGTAGAAGCTGAGGAGGAATCTTACGAGGTACGGTGTCTCGAGCTGACGCTGTCAGGGAAGCTACTCTACCCAGTCCGACAAGACGAAAACGTCAACTACTATTTCTCTGGCGGAGGTGCCATGACTTTTGCCTTTGAGGAAGAAGGTCCAGTCGTTGAAGGTAAGGATCGGCCCGCGATTCGTTCTGAGCTAGCAGGGGCTCTTCTCTCTGGGATGGGCGTAATCGAGGTTGAGAGGATCTGGCTGGACCGTCTTGTGGGTACGTTCGAGTACGGACTGACTTGGGACATCTTTGACCCGCTCAACTTCTCGTTCTTCGCCGGAGGAATAGGGGCACACTTCTACATCTAGAGAGTCGATTGCATCACTGATTCGGCTATGCTGTCACTAGATGTCTGGGATCTGGTGACCCGAGTGCATGGATCTCACTCTTGCAACCAGTGCGGTGTTCAGCGACCCCGTTATCCTGGAGTATCATGTGATCCACATCACACAATACGGCAGAAAGGAATTCTGCCAAGGAGGGAAGGATGAGAAAGCTGAGAGTTGTTCTTGCAGGGGTAGTTGTCATCTGCTGTTTCGCCGTTACTTCGAGCCTGATGGCAGATTCGACACCGTTCGTTGTCAACCCACACCGATTTGATCCCTACAAGCAGTATAAATTCCGGGTCAAATGGGATGGGAGATACATCGCGGGCATCAGCGAAGTAAGCGGGCTGAGGAGGCGGACAGAGGTTATTACCCACCGGGAAGGCGGAGATGCCAGCATTGTTAGAAGATCTCCAGGCCTTACAACGTATGATCCGATCGTGCTCAAGAGGGGACGAACTCACGACAGGGCGTTTGAGGAATGGGCGAATAAGGTATGGAATTTCGGAGCGGGAATGGGCAGTGAAGTGTCTCTTGAGGATTTTCGCAAAGACATCATCATTGAGCTGTACAATGAAGCGGGGCAGCTTGTAATGGCGTACAAGGTCTACCGGTGCTGGCCCTCGGAATATGTGGCTTTAAGCTCGTTCAATGCCAACTACACTTTGGTAGCCATAGAGTCGCTCACCTTGCACCACGAAGGTTGGGAAAGGGACTACTCGATTACGGAACCCGCAGAACCTAGCTACAGTGAGCCGTGAGGAGCATGCTTTTCAGCTTGTTAGTTTATTGGATCCTGGGGGACTGATTGTAGAGTTGGTGTGACCGCATGCTCTTGGTGACAGAAGCTGTGGGAGGCACTGTCTGACGTGTACCCAGAGCCTGGCTTTGCTCTGATCATTTCTAGAACCAGTGCCGTATTGCATCTGGACTTGACGCTTCAGGACGAGCAGCCGGCAAACGGAGCATCACGGTAGAGGATCATCCGGAAGAGCCGGTTCGGCTGATCATTGATTGGGGTAACCTCTAGAACAACTGCGCTGTCTTGGATAGTGCAGTTGAGAACAGTGAAGTAGCCCTCCGATATCGGCGCGTCGTAGTGAGTGCTGAGGCCTTCCTCTGCGAGCATGCAACGAGCCGCAAGATCCATCTCGGCCAACTCAGGTGTGTCGTATTCAAAGACGATCGTGCCAACAGGGTGGCTCTCTTCTTCGCGGTATCCAACCCCGAGCGCGCGGTAGGGAACAAGGAGTTGCTTCTCTTCCACCATCGCGCGTAACTCAGCGATGGCTTCCTCGGTCGGAGCCGTCCCGATGAGATCCAGAATTGGATTAGACGTGAAGCGGAGACACTCACCCAGGCCACGCATTATGATCGCCGAAGCTGGGTTGTCGAGGTGTTTCGCCGCGGTAGTAGTAAAAGGATCCTCCGCCAGGGCTGCGAATTCCCCTGTTCTCACAGCAAGGAGTATCTCGACAGGTGCTGGGTAGCTGGAGAGGATCATCATCTTTTCTTCTTCCAAGTACGCTGTCGTTAGGATTGACAGCTGCGTTGTACGAATCCAGTCTGCGCCCGGGTCGAGTTCGTGACTGTAGATGAGAGCACCACGGGATTCGGTCTGAATGAACCCTCGTTCGGCGAAGCGGGCTGCCACTGTGGAGAAGTCGAAGTCGTTCCGAAGCTTGAGGATGTAGATCGGAGGGAGTTCAGAGCTGACGACATTCGCCTCCCACTCAAGGTCGGCCGTATCCCATCCCCAAGTCTCTGCGTGAGTGCGACTGTACGGCAACGCGTAGGATGATGCAGCTGCGTGATCCTGCGACACCCTTCGCATCAGCTCCAAACGAAACGCCTCGGGGCCCTCACTGGTGAGGAATCCCAGGCCGAGGCAACTCTTTATTTGGAACCAATCGGTGAACGAAATCATCACGTCCGGTAGCGCTTGGGGGACCAGCTCAAGCACATCCGCAAGAGGGGAGGCTATCACAACAGACGCGGAGGGGAGTGCGACCGACAGAGCAAAAAGAGCGACAACCAGCGTCAAGCGCATAGCGGAATCAGTCTACCTCATTGCCTGAAGAAAGTGAACTGCTAGAGGGTCTATAGAGAACGAAGCTCATTGGAGCCTGGGGATTCGAACGTAACCAAGGGGAATCCTCAAGAAAAGCAGATCTGTGCTCACAGCAATCCGGTTGAGTGTGCCGTCCCGTCAGGCCTATCAGGAAACCACCTAGAGAATTCATACGCCTGGAGGGACTTGAACCCCCAACCCCCGGTTCCGAAGACCGGTGCTCTATCCAGTTGAGCTACAGGCGCAAATGTGTCGGGTCTATGCGCAGCTGGGAGGAGCGACGGGACTCGAACCCGCAACCCCTAGGACCACAACCTAGTGCGCT
>CAZDDA010000348.1:0-3256 GCA_964504085.1 uncultured Thermotogae bacterium
GTGCTGGAGCTTTGCCCGGGGGAACCGGTATACACCCCCTACGAGATCCCGGACGTGGGCCAAGGTGCAGGGATGACCGCGGCCCCACGCGGCGCGCTCGGGCATTGGGTGAGGTTGAGTGCAGGGAAGATCGATCACTATCAGTGCGTTGTCCCCACGACGTGGAACGCTTCACCAAAAGACTCGCAAGGAACGCCCGGCCCGATCGAGCAGGCGATAACAGGCACGAGGATCAGGGACGAGCAGAACCCGTTCGAGATCGTACGCATTGTGCGCTCCTTCGATCCGTGTCTCGCCTGCGCGGTACATCTCATCCGGCCTAGAGGAAAGACCATCGGCCGGTTCAGAGTCACGTAGGAGAAAGCGATGCGAACCGCAATCCTCGGTGTGGGTAACCTACTGATGAAGGACGAAGGAATCGGTGTCCACGTGGCTCACGCATGTGAGCAGTTGGGTCTACCGGAGAACGTAGAAGTCATCGATGGGGGCACGTCAATTGAACTTGCTTCTTTGGTCGAGGGATTCGATCGACTGATCGTGGTCGACGCCGCTTTGGCGGGTGGAACGCCGGGCCAAATCTACCGCTTCGCCCTGGAGAAAATTGATCAATGCCACGGCCCGCTTCTCTCCGGCCACGAGTTTGGCATTGCTCAAACACTTGGCAGCAGTGCGCTTGTGGGAAATGCGCCAGAGAAGATCGTCATTGTCGGAGTGGAGCCGAAAGAAATCGATTGGGATTGGAGCTCTCCCCGGAGCTTGAGAAAAGGATCCCCGAGATTATTGACAGCGTGCTCAGCGAGATCGAGCCAGGAGGTGACGATGCTCGTCAGTGAACGAAAATCGATGGAAGAGATCAAGAGCTTCCTCGTCGGTGAAAGCAAGGTCTTCTTGTTGGGTTGTGACGGCTGTGCTGCAGCTTCCGGTACAGGGGGCGAGCAGGATATCTTGGAACTGAAACAACAGCTGGAAAAGGAAGGCATACAGGTTGTCGGCTCGAAGGTGATCGAATTCCTGTGTCAGAAGGCATTGGTAAGGCGCGGGTTGAAGCCCTACGCCTCTGCCCTTCGCCAAGCCGATTCGATCCTTGTTTCCACCTGCGGCATCGGGGTTCAGGCAACGGCCACGGTGGTGGATATGCCTGTTCATCCGGCGTGCAACACGATTTCGCTCGGCGGAATCCGCGGGGAATGGCAGGGCGAGGAGCGGTGTCTGGAATGCGGCCAGTGCTACCTCGACATCACCGGGGGAATCTGTCCACTCACCGCGTGCACGAAACAACTCGTCAACGGCCCCTGCGGGGGCGCCAAGGACGGACGATGCGAGTTCGAACCGGACGCACGACCGTGCGGTTGGCAGCTGATCTACGAACGGCTGAAGAGCCTGGACCGTCTCGACGTTCTCAGGCAAGCCCCATCTCTGCTGAAGGACTATGCACAAATGCAGCCTCCCAAGAGGATTCGGAGCACGTCCAAATGGGCGGTGGACATTGAGACCAAGGAGGGGATCGCAACGACATGAAGCTCACTGACTCGTTTGCGAGCGGGAAATTCGTCGTCACGTCCGAGGTGGGTCCTCCAAAAGGGACCGACACCAGCGAAATGCTGGGAAACGCCGAACTGCTGAAGCCACGCGTTGATGCAGTCAATGTCACCGACCAGCAGTCCTCTGTGATGCGTCTTGGTTCCTTGGTCTCTTCGGTCCTTCTCAAGCAACGGGGCGTCGAGCCGATCTACCAGGTCACCTGCCGCGATCGCAACCGGATCGCACTGCAGTCCGATCTGCTGTCCGCCTGGGCAGCAGGGATAGAGAATGTCCTCTGCCTGACCGGCGACTACGTTTCCTTGGGGGACTTTCCGCAGGCCAAGCCGGTGTTCGACCTGGATTCGGTATCCCTTCTTGTATCGGCAATGAAGCTGAACAACGGCCTGGATCTCGCCGACAACAAACTGCAAGGGGTACCCGATTTCTGCCTCGGGGCAGTCGTCACTCCGGCAGCAGACCCGCTTGAGCCACAGCTGGTCAAGATGGAAAAGAAGGTCCGGGCGGGAGCATCATTCATCCAGACCCAGGGCATCTTCGATGCAGAGAGATTCGCCGCCTTCGTGAACCAGGCCAAGGATTTCGGTGTACCGATCATCGCCGGGATCATTCTGCTCAAATCAGCCGGGATGGCCCGTTTCATGAACGAGAACGTGGCCGGGGTCCACGTGCCAGATCCGCTCATCCAGGCGATGGCCAAGGCGGAGGATCGGGTGCAAAAGAGCATCGAGATCGCCGCCCGACTGATCAATGAGGTCAAGGACCTCTGTCAAGGGGTGCACATTATGCCGATCGGCTGGGAACGGCACGTTCCGGCCGTGCTCGATGCCGCGGGGCTATGAAGCCTGCGCCTTGGCCGATCTCACCGTGTTTGCCAGAAGCATCGTGATCGTCATCGGTCCGACGCCTCCCGGCACCGGCGTAACGTGGCCGGCCACTTGGATGACTTGATCGAAGTCGACGTCACCGACTAAGCCCTCCTCGAGTCGGTTGACACCAACGTCGATGACGACCGCGCCGGGCTTGACCATCTCAGCTTCGATCAGACGTGGAACCCCCACGGCAGCGACCAAGATGTCCGCTTCTCGCGTGACGGCCCCGAGATCCCGCGTACGGGAGTGGCAGATGGTCACCGTGGCCTGGCGGGCGAGAAGAAGCATCGCCACCGGTTTGCCGACAATGAGACTGCGCCCCACGACGACCGCGCGCTTTCCTTCAATCTGCGTCCCGGTTGAGTCAATCAGCTTGATCGCACCGGCAGGGGTACATGGGATGAACGTTGGTAGCTCGTCCCAGTATTTGGCCGACAGCAGCTTTCCCAGATTCACGGGGTGAAAGCCGTCAACGTCCTTGTCGGGACTGACGTGCTGCAGCACTTCCGACGTATCGAGGTGCTTGGGCAGCGGAAGCTGGACGAGTATTCCGTGGATAGCCGGGTCGCGATTCAGCTCTTCGATCTGGGCGATCAGCTCCTCCTGAGGTACGTCGACCGGCGGCCTGACCCCCCGCGACATCAGTCCGACCTTTGCGCACGCCTTCTCCTTCATCCTTACGTAGACCTGACTGGCAGGATCCTCTCCAACAAGGACCGTGGCCAACCCGGGAGTGATCCCTTGCTTCATGAGCGCCGCAACTTCCTCCGCCAGCTCCTGGCGAAGCTGTTCTGCGACCTTCTTGCCATCGATGATTTGTGCCTCCGGCATCGAACGGCCTCCTT
>CAZDDA010000349.1:0-3246 GCA_964504085.1 uncultured Thermotogae bacterium
GAGCGCGGCCAGAGCCGGCTGGGAGACTCAGTGATCGATCCACATTCAGCGGCTTCGCTGAGAGAGAAGTTCTAGATTACGCCCGGTCAATTCACTGTGGTGCTCGTCGGTAAGGACGGAGGAGAAAAACTGCGCCGAGGAGCAGCAGTCGATATCGATGAGATTTTCTCAGTCATTGATGCGATGCCGATGCGGCAGAGGGAGATGGAAGAAAAGAAACGGTAGGCGCTGGGGGGCAAGGGTTTAACCCATTGCATTTCATGATGGCCTTCGTGAACCTAAAGGGCCGCGAGGGCCGAGAAGGCTCAGCCAACGATGGGGGCATTCGGCCCTGCAAGCCGCTCGGCGTTTCCGGGCGAAACAAGGACGTGCTGAAAGACTACCACCATGGATAAAACAGAATTAGAAAAGGCAATCAAGGACCTCCTCGCCTCTCAGCAGCTCGCTGTATTGGCTACCCAAGGGGGTGGACAGCCATATGCGAGCCTTGTCGCTTTTGCAGCGACAGACGATCTCAAACACCTTGTTTTCGCAACGACCCGCACCACGCGGAAGTTTGCTAATATTGCGGAAGAGGCACGAGTCGCCTTGCTCGTGGACAATAGAGCCAACCAGGATTCCGACTTTCATAATGCCATTGCGGTGACTGCGATGGGCATTGCCCGGGAGGTGAATGATGGTAAAAGGGAGCATTTCCTCAAGCTCTACCTGACAAAACACCCCCATTTGCAAGACTTCGTCATGTCTCCCACCTGTGCCCTGCTGAACGTGATGGTGGACAGGTACTATATGGTCAGCAGATTCCAGAATGTCATGGAGTTCCACGTCGACGAATGATTCCGGTAATTCCCATCCGTAGCGTATCTCAAAAAGATCGGAGCCATGTGGGAGGCAAGGGCTTTGCCCTTGCAATGATGGCACGAAACCGGATGAACGTGCCCGATGCCGCCTGCATTGGGGAAGAGGCTTATCGTGAATACGTAACCGCAACGGGGCTGCGCGAACGGATCCTGTTAGAGTTGCATCGCAAGGACTTCGGTGACATGCGCTGGGAGGAGCTGTGGGACGCTGGATTACGGATCCGGAATATGTTTCTGAATACGCCGATTCCCCCTGCACTTCTTGCTGCCTTGAGGCATCCTATAGAGGCGGGATTTCAGAACAGGGCGGTCGTTGTTCGATCCTCGGCACCTGGAGAGGATTCAGCAAAGGCCTCCTTTGCGGGCGTGCACGAATCGTATGTGAACATCCGGGGCTCGGAGGCAATCCTGGAGCACGTCCGCCTCGTTTGGGCTTCTCTCTGGTCGGACGCAGCGCTCCTCTACCGCCGTGAGCTGGGGCTGGATGTTGAAAAAAGCACCATGGCCGTGGTTGTGCAGGAAATCATCGCAGGCGACCAATCCGGCGTTGCCTTCGGAAGGAATCCCAATGACGACTCTCAGGCTGTCATTGAGGCTGTCTACGGATTGAACCAGGGGCTGGTCGATGGAACAGTCGAGCCGGACAGGTGGATACTCAACCGGAAAACCGGGGAGGTAGTCTCCCACACGCCGGCACACCGGCAAAAGGCGATGGTAACCTCGGTTGAAGGCGTAAAGCTCAAATCCCTGCCCCCCGCCAAGTCGGAGGCACCCCCACTGGATGAGAAAAAGATCAAGGAGGTTTACGATCTGGCCATGAGGGCCGAGCGGCTGTTTGGGCTTCCCCAGGATGTGGAGTGGACATTCACAGAAGACATGCTGTACGCTCTCCAATCGCGACCCATTACCACCAAACTCGAGGACGATTCCGGGGACAAGCGGCCCTGGTACCGCAGTCTGCGCAGAAGTTTTGAGAATCTGCAAGCCCTTCGGACAAAAATCGAAAAGGAGCTCATCCCCGCGATGATTGAGGAAGCCAAGGGGTTAGCCTCTCAGGATTTGACAAGACTCTCCGTTAGCGAACTTGCCGACGAGATCACTCGCAGATCTGGCATCTATGAAAAATGGGTCGATATGTACTGGCGCGAGTTTATTCCCTTCGCTCATGGCGCCCGATTGTTCGGGCAGGTATACAACGATGTGATGCGGCCCTCAGATCCCTTCGAGTTTATGAACCTTTTGGCAGCTACTCAAATGGAGAGCCTGGAGAGGAACCGGATGCTCGAAAAAATGGCCTCGATGATACGAGCCAATCCTGCACTCGCGGAGGGGTTAACAAACCCGCAGGTGGAGCCGGATGAGGGATTCAGGAACACCCTGAATGAGTTTATCGCCAAGTTTGGGGATTTGTTCCGGGGTGTGGCTCAATCGGGGCAACAACAGGAGGCGATTTCCAAATTACTCCTCGAAATGGCCAGTCGCTCACCACAAGAAGAGCATGGCCGGCCCAAGGAAATAGAGGCACTGAAGAAGGATTTTCTCTCACGCTTTAAGGGAGAACAGCGAGCCCAAGCTATTGAAATGCTCGAACTGGGCCGGGCGAGTTATCGCTTGAGAGACGACGATAACATCCACCTCGGTCGGATTGAGGGACAGATGCTGGCCGCAGTAAATGAAGGGAGGCGCCGGGTCAGGGATCGTTACCCGGATGAGGCTGACCATTTGGACAAGGACGCGGTCATTGCCGCCCTGCAGGACCCGCACTATATCCCGCAGAAACGTGCCCCGGGTGAAAGGGACCCGGAGGGCTATCGGGTGAAGGCCAGGCAGCTCGTCGGTCAGCCGGCAGGGCCGGGAATTGCAAGGGGAAGAGCGCGGGTGATCATGGATCCATCTGATCTGTTGGACTTTAAGGCCCACGAGATACTGGTATGCGATGCTGTGGACCCCAATATGACTTTTGTCGTGCCCCTCGCGGCGGGAATCGTGGAACGGAGAGGAGGAATGTTAATCCACGGTGCCATAATAGCCAGAGAATACGGCCTCCCCTGCGTAACCGGGGTCCCGGACGCAACATCGTTGATCCGAACGGGAGATCAACTCAGCGTTGATGGCTATTTGGGGATTGTCATACTCGGTTAAATCCCAGCCTTAAATCCTTGTCGACCGTTCAGCGTCCTTTGTTTCTCCACCTGTCCTTTCTATCCCAAGCGAAGACAAAGAGCTAGATCCACAGATACAAGGGATAGGGCTTCCCCTGAATCACATCATCCAAGACCAATAACCCGGACTTTATGTGAGAGGCGGCTGAATTGCGGTTGGCGCTTCTTTCGAGGGCTCGGGGCTTCCGATGAGCGCGGTAGACCCGGGAGCGTGAATTTTATAG
>CAZDDA010000350.1:0-3243 GCA_964504085.1 uncultured Thermotogae bacterium
TGCGTGGCCTGTGTACCGAAGCGAATGTGTCTCCAAAGTGACACCTCCCATGTGTCGCGGGGTATCAATGAAGAGCAGGACTTGGAGGCGTACGACATGAAAGTCCCAAGAGTGTCTACCGTCATCCCGTGGAAATTCATGCTCCTTGCCCTCGGGTCCGTCGGCCTTGGAGTCGCCGCGTGTGACGGCACCACGGCACCCTGTCAACTCCAGGAGGCGGATTCATTGCCCAGTTGCGCCGGGGTGGTGGCCTGGGTAGATGCAGTTGTGGCGCCTGGAGGGAATGCTACCACGATTCGGCTGAACGATGTGCACTACCCCCGTTGGGAAAACGTGAACCCGCATTTCCCTGATGACCCGTTGCCGCCAGACGTGATTGTGCATATTGAAGAGGAAACCGAAGTTTTTCTAAGAGATTTCGACGATTGCCTCTCCTGCGCTGTGGGCCAGCTACCGACCGTTGGTGACAGTGTGCATGTCTGGGATAGCGGCGTTGAGCTGCGATCGGATCCACCGCAGTACTTCGCAATACGGGTTGAGATCATTCAGCATTGAACGGCATCTAGCTCAGGCGGGCGAGACCGCGTGGAAGCTCGGTGGTGAGAAGTGAAGGACAGTGATTGTAGGCGGCCCCGATGAGAGTCCTCTCGTTAGCTGTGCTCATCGTCGCTCTCGGCCTCTTGGCTTGGCTCCTTGGTGCGACTTCTCACGAGTTGGTCGTTGGACTTGTATCAGGGGTGATCGCCGCCGCCGCATGGGCCGTGCTTGAGTTCGCCCATACTCGGGGCATCCGCCAAGCCCAACTATCTGGACTTGTCGGGGAATATCGGGTAAGGAGGAAGGGTGATCACGGCGTCAGCGATTTAGGCACCGTGACTCTGGCACTCGACGGCATATTGCTCCGCACGAGGTCAGAGGGCAAGAACAAACTGGGGCCTTGGGAAGGCAAGATCGTGATGAGCGAGATCCACCCAGCCAGCGGCGCGGGATCCTATCATCACGTTCGCGTTGATGGGTGGGGTTTCCATACAGTCCAAGTTCGAGGCCGCGACCTTCTGGTTCATGCTGAGTGGGTGAGAGACAGGGCCAAGCTCGCGAACGCCTACGTGTGGGAACGAGTCGATCCTGCTGAGCCAGGGCTGCACAACGAGGTAACCTTCTCCGGTTCCTCGACGTAGGGGAATGTCGGGGAGCTGGTAACGGGACGGGGTGTTCTTGCCCGCTTCCCACCGATCAGACGACTCGGCCGAAACGAGCCTGCATGGATTATGGAGGAGGAGTAGATGAGGGGAATCCTGCATTATCGAGTGGCGCTGTCGGCAGCGGTGTTATTCCTGCTGGGCAATCTGGCTTGGAGCGGCTGTGCCGATCCTCCCTCGACGGAGGCTGCGGCATCCGGTGGGGATTACTTCGGAGAAGAACCCCCGGGGCTGGAAGCTCGAATTTTCGCGGGGGGCGAATTGACGCCGGACCCCCTGGGTGAAAAGAACAGCTTCAACCTTGCCTTTTCTCCCGATGGACAGGAGATGTTCTTCTCCTACTACAAGGGTACAGAGGAACATCCGGAACCCGCATACGAGATCAAGACCTTCAAGAAGAGGGGGGATCGTTGGGTCGGGCCCACCACTGCCGCCTTCGCCGGGGAATACTCGGATGTGGATATCACCTTTTCTCCCGACGGCCACACCATTTTCTTCGCTTCCGACCGACACAATCCCGAAACTGCGGATCTTGACATCTACTATGCGACGCGGGAAAGGGGCGGATGGTCCGAACCCATCCATGCCGGTCCCGAAGTCAACTCCATGGACGGAGAAGTCTATCCGTCAATCTCAGAGAACGGGAATCTCTTTTTCCGGTCCGAAAGGCCGGATGGATTTGGGTCCGCAGACCTCTATCGAGCCGAGTGGATCGATGGTCGGTTCACGAATGTGAGGAACCTTGGGCCACAGGTGAACACGGAACACCATGAAAGCAACAGCGTTATCGCGGCGGACGAGTCTTTCATTCTATTTGTCACCAATCGCCCGGCGCATGAGGGGATCTACCACATCTACGTGTCCTTCCAGGTAGGTGACAACGTGTGGACCCCAGCGGTCGGACTGGGTCCCGAAGTGAACTCGGACGCCGGCGCAGGGACGCCGACCCTGTCACCAGATGGGCATTACCTCTTCTTCAAGAAGCGCCAGGGCCCCGAGCGCGGCCTCTACTGGATCAGTACCGAGATCATCCAGCAGATCAGAGAGCGCGTGCTCGGCCCATCTAAATCCCCCTCCAGTTCTTGATGCACGGACACATGCATCGGGCTCCTTCTGAGGGCTGTACGCTTCCAGTTGAGTAAGCGGTGGTGGAAAAAGAAGCTCACTTGTGCTCCCCGGAGAGATGGCCTGAAAGCCGGCGGCTGATTTGCCGAGTCGTATTGTCAACTTAATCCTCCTGGGTGAAGCCGACGCCGGGGGTGGCTGGGTTTGCTCAGGCAGCCGTAGCAGCACTCCATTCTTTGAAGGAGCGTTCGCGTAGCAACCGGTAGTTCGCCGATCGCCGGTGATGCCGCCCTAGCCTGAAGAGATTCTGGACCACCTCACGAACCGAAAGAAATAGCTGCGCTTGACCTGCTGATTTGAACCGCCGCATCATACGTTCTCGTTGTCGCGTCGGTTGATGCGACACTTCAGCTCGATTGTTCTCGTACTGTCCGGAGTCGTGGACCACGGAAGGCATGACTGCCCGGTGCGCTGCCGAGTAACTCCTGAGCTTGTCCGTCACTTGCCGCCACGGTTCGCTTCGTTGCCCCTTCAGCAACTTGCGAAAGAACCGTTTGGCCGCGCGGGCATTGCGATGCCGCTGAACGAGTATGTCGATTACATCCCCGTTCGGACGTGCAAGTCGGGTGAGGGCCTGTCATCTACGCCCCCTCGGCTACATCTATGGAGGCGGCCAGTACTCGAGTTCCACCAACACCTCAACAGGTCGCGAGCACTGCCTATGCCCAGACTGGGTGACGCGGTGAGGAATTCGGGCCCCAAAAAAAAAACTCGCGGCTAGGGTCCTACATTGGGACCCCGCCGGAAAATCCAATCAGCACGGATGAATGTCCCAAAATCGACAGTTGTCGGCATCAGGCTTGCCACCCCTCCCGGTAGCGCCGGTCAAATTGCTGGACGTGTGATGGCAAAACATCACATCGGATGGAGCGACAAGGAACTGTGTGACACAACGACGGAACACCATCGAAACGTGAAC
>CAZDDA010000351.1:0-3240 GCA_964504085.1 uncultured Thermotogae bacterium
CGGATGTCGCGCACGAGTACGAAAGGAAAGGTGTCTTCGAGGTTCTCTGCGACGTACCAACGATCAGTCTCCAACGATAGCTTGAACGCCTTACGGACCTCTTTCACTTCACGCTGGACAAACTTGCATGGACCAACTTTCGCCGTGACTGCCATGCCGTAGCTCTCTGCGATCACTTCGACGTTTTCGATCTCCGACTCTCGAACGTCGCGGAGCACGATGGAGTTGGCTCCCATGGCCTCGATCTGCAAACCGGCGATCCGCAGGGATGCTTGAGCTTCCTGAAGAACATTCGCAGGTCCTTCCAAAGCAACTGCACCGTAGCCAGGGATTTCGCGGGTGGTGTGGTTCGACATCGATGTCTCCTCAACAAACGTAACGGATCCAATGGCTTCTGTCAAATTAGACAATCGATTGGATCTCAATTCCTTGGTCCAGCTCCCGCTGGTGCTCCTCACGCCCCAGGCGCTCGTTGATCTCCTCTACCTGCTCCAAAACGTCTTTGTATCGGTAGAGGTTGAGGATCGCCACGCGAACGGGCTCGGGCAGTCTGCTTTGCTGCACGAACTCGGTAATGGTGTCCTCGTACTCGTCTTCCTCGAACAATTCACCAAGCTTTTCAGCAGTTTTCCAGGTACGAGCATCATGGTAACGATCCATGACCTCACCAAGGTTGTACCGCAAATACGCTCGGGTCTCACGAAGCGAGTTCTCCACTGCCTCACGTTCCGGACGAGACAGTTGAAACATGGCCTCCCGTAGCACCCGCCACTCGTATGGGTAAGGCTCTTCAGTCGTCTTGGCCTTGTACAAACGCCACTTGATGTACTGCATAAGCGCTTCGGGCCGCGCCAGCTCCGTGAGACCGGGAACACGTCTTCCTACCCACAACCCGGATTCCAGATCGTACATTGGGCCAAACTTCTCAGCGAGCATCTCGGGCTTGAGGGTATTGGAAAGAACGTGGAAAAATACTGGGTGCTGTGTATTTCTCAGGTTGTAGCCCGAGACGTACTCCGCTTCGCGTCGGAAGTCCTTGATGTGCTCGGGCGCCGCAAGCAATAGCACATCCACCGGGGAGCCTTCGTCGTAGTAGTGAGAAACGTTTTCTCCCAACAAAAAAGCACGGGTGGCTTCCGCGAACCGATTCTTGACCTGATCGCGCAATTGGACATCCGCTCGCCGACGTAGCTTCATCCCATCGCTTTGCCAAAGCTCCGGGTTCAAAACCAGACGATGGTAGTCGTAGATGCTCATCGTTTGCGCACAACGGTTTCCGAATCCCGATCGTAAGGACGGTTAGGGTTATCGACATCACGCAGCGTCTTTGTAACCGCAGTACCTTCATCTGTATCAGGTACGTTGCGTTCTTCTCGTTCTTGACGACTGCTCCAATTGATGTAGCGGCCGACGTTGGCCCACCAAGCAACACCGTTTTTCAGCACAGCCGACTCGAAAGTGGCATTCAAAACATCGCCCACGGTGTTGGCTTTATCCATGCTCTTGAGCAAAGGCTTGATGTCGTACGACAGCAGCCCCAAGGAATCGTCACCCTTGAGCAGCCCAAACTTCTTGTTCAGTGGAACGTTGACGAAGCTGGGAGCGTTGTTCGAGTCTTCCATCTCCCCTCTAAGATCATTGCTATTGGGGGAGCTGGTGGTTGCCAACCAACTGTTGACGATCGCGGCCAACCACTGAAAGGTGTAGCCTTTGAGCGAATCGTAGGGAAGGTCTTCTTTCACGACCTCCATCACGCCCAACGCCTCTGGATGGCCTTCCATCCCTCCCATCGCCGCTGCCCGTTCCTGCTGCTCTCTGATCTCTTCCAACGTCTTGTTCATGGCCACGCGCACCACGAGTGAGTCGATTGCACGAGCCAGGAAATCGTAAAGAGCTTCTTTGGGCTTACTGCTTTGCGTAGTAACGTCGTGCAGTCGACCCAAAGGGAGTTTCAGAATGAACGGGTTGGCGACAACCGTATCGACGATCTTGTCCATGTTGGAATGGAGATTCAACCCCCATTCCTTCATGTAATCCTCCAATTTCTGGAGAACCTGCATTCGGCTGCCCTCGAATGCTTTGGGGCCAAGCACACGGATGGCATCCTGCCGAAAATCTTCGGCCCGCTTGTCCAACGCTGTGCCACCTGATTCTGCCGCGGTACGAACCAGCTGGTCCACCGCTTCCTCAAAAGACCGCATTTTACGGTAATCACGTACTGGTTTGAGTCCGGAAATGGGTTCCATGAAGCCCTCTATTTACGAACGCTGCGCGCCCAAGACCACTTCTCCCCATCCCAATCACCGATAATCTCATCTTGCTCACCCAATAACCGCGCCAGCGGATCGTGGCACTGACCATCCAGAGCAAGCTGCCCCTTGGCGCTGATCACCGGAGAACCATCTTGCAGGCGCACCTCCACAAACCCACACCAGGAAATGGTGCTGTAAGGGAAGGCCTCTGCGATATCGGAAGAAGGCTGCAGCTTGTGAACCGTGGTGATGACTTCCATCGACCACGGTTCACCACCTTCCCGCAAAACAGTCGGCCCACCGATGTCATGCCCGGTGCGCTCACCTTCTAGGGCGGTGATGGCTACCTCTGCAGCCTCTTCGAGATCGTCTGGGGAAGGCGTATCGGCGACCACACGCTGATACGCCGCTCCCCTATAGAGCAGAATGTTGGGTAATTTTGACATGGCTCGGAACTAGAAAACTAGACCCAAGCGGAGCCGTCGTTCGTCACCAAAGCACCAAGCGTGGTGTCGAACAAGGTGGTGCCAATCGGCACGTCCGTCACTGCGGGAAGGTCCGCAGTGGCCAACGGCTTGGCCACTGGTGGCATTGCACCACTGGCTGCGAGCGCGATGATCTCGTCCAGCGAGAGCGCAAAGTCGAGGAAGCCGCCGCCATTGAGCAGAACCTGGATCTTGTTGGCACGAGCCAGGGTTTCCAGCTCCTCAGCGCGGAACTTGTTGTTGACGTAGACGGAAGCCGCGACTTCACGGTACTTGCCAGGAGCCAGGTTCCCACCGGAGACGACAATGCGCTCACCGCTGGTGTTCTGAACTTTGAAACGAACCGGGCTCGAAAGAATGGTCCTGTATCCCATTTTCTACTCCATGCCTTTGTGGCGTGAAAAACGAAGATATGCCGCGTAGCTCTTCTGCAGCATGTTCGATATAGAGTAACCTGAAAGCACTTTTTGGATCACTTCAAGCACACGCTGATTTTCTTGTTG
>CAZDDA010000352.1:0-3233 GCA_964504085.1 uncultured Thermotogae bacterium
GTGAGGTCGCTGTGCACCTCCCTTTCGAAAGTGGTGGAGAAAAGGAAACCCGAACCGATGGCGATACCCACAGCGAGTGTGCGCTCTGTAGCGCGACCGGTGTAGTCCTGGTGCACGGCGAAACTGCTGTTGATTCCACTTCCGGCGAGGAAATTGGCACGCACGCTGGCTCCTGATCCCTTTGGCGCCACGAGGATGACGTCAACGAACTCGGGAGGGACAACACCCGTCTGCTCGCCATAGACGATCGAGAAACCATGGGAGAAGTAGAGCGCGTCCCCTTGTTTCATGTGAGGCTCTATCTGCGGCCACGTCAGCATCTGAGCGGCATCGGAGACCAGAAACTGAACGACGGTCCCCCTTTCCGCCGCCTCTTCAAGAGAGAAAAGGGTCTTTCCAGGCTCCCAGCCATCCTGCAGCGCTTTATCCCAACACCGCTTGTCCCCATCCCACTGTCCAACGATGACACTGATCCCATTCTCCTTCATGTTGAGAGCTTGAGCCGGACCCTGTACGCCGTACCCCAAGACCGCGACCACCTCATCGCTTAGCACCTCACGCACCTTCTTCATCGGAAAATCGTCTCGCGTAACGACGTTTTCCATCACTCCACCAAAATCCATCTTTGCCATAGGCATTCTCCTTATGTAGACTGCAGTTTGGTCTTGTTGTTGCTTCCGCGAACCATCGCAACCCGGCCGGTACGTACCATCTCTACAATGCCAAAGGGACGAAGGACTTCCACCAGCCCATCCAATTTTTCCTCCGACCCCGTGGCTTCGATCATCAGCGTATCGAGTCCGACATCCACTACTTTGGCTCGAAAGGTTTCCACTATCTGCAACACCTCCGGCCTTGTTTTTCCACCGTTTGTCTCTACCTTGATGAGGGCCAAATCGCGCATCACGCTCGACTCGTCGGTAATATCCTCCACCCTAATCACGTTGATCAACTTGCAAAGGTGTTGAGCCACCTTTTGGCTATCGGTCCGAGTGCTGTCGACGACGAGGGTCATCCGTGAGATGCCGGGCTGCTCTGTGTGTCCCACGGTTAGGCTTTCGATGTTGAACGCCCGCCGCCGAAAGAGACTGGCGACTCGATTCAGCACTCCAGGCTTGTCCTCAACTCGAGCGATCAATGTACGTTTCATTCAGTTTTTTCCTTAGGGTCGATCTCGCCAGGCTCCAACGGCCTCCGGATCATCTCGTGAAGCGCTGCTCCGGTCGGGACCATCGGATATACGTTCCCTTCCTCGCCCTCTTGGGCGGTCTGAAAGTCAATGAGCGCCGGGCCGGGATGGCATCGAGCCTCCGCGATCGCTCGATCGCACTCCTCGCCGGTCGACGCCCTCCAGCCACGAATACCGTACGCCTCCGCCAACCGGACGAAATCCGGATTTGTCAGATCGGTCGCTTCATACCGCTTGCCGAAGAAGAACTCCTGCCACTGGCGCACCATACCGAGGTATTCGTTATTCAGGATGGCGATTCGCAACGGCAACCGCTCCTGAACCACCGTGGCCAATTCCTGAACGGTCATCTGGAAGCCACCGTCACCGATGATGGCCCATACCTCTTTGTCGGGCCGTGCGAGTTGCGCGCCGATGGCTGCCGGCAGACCAAAACCCATCGTCCCCAGTCCTCCGGATGTGATGAGAGGGTGTGGCCCATCGAGATGGTAGTATTGCGCAGTCCACATCTGGTTCTGTCCCACATCGGCAACAACAATTGCCTGGCCGCGAGTTGCCTCCCAAATGGCATTGACAACGTGCGGAGGTGGAAGCGCGCCATTCTGAGCCCTATGCACAATGTCCCGTGCTCGCGATTCACTCTTCCAACACTCAATCTCCTTCAGCCACTCTGAATGGGAAGTTGACTCCACCACAGTCACAAGCTGCTCCAGCACGTGGCGTACGTCTCCCGCGATGGCAACGTCGACGGGCACAACCTTGTTCATCTCGGCTACATCCAGATCGATATGGACCTTGCGCGCCTTGGGGGCATAGTGCTCCAGATTTCCCGTTACCCGGTCGGAAAATCGCATACCCAAGGCAACAAGAAGATCGGCTTCTTGGATGGCTAAGTTCGCACAGGCTTCTCCATGCATCCCCATCATTCCTAGACTTAAGGGATGAGATGCAGGAAATCCCCCTTTCCCCAACAACGTAAAACTAACTGGAATTTGTGTTTTTTCCGCAAAGGCAACCAGTTCAGGCATTGCCCCGGACATGAGCACGCCATGACCGGCAAGAACAACAGGTTGCTTGGCCGCATTGATCATATCCGCTACGTGCCGCACGGCCTCGGGATCTCCCGGTCCAACAGGTTGATCTCCGGGTATCGAGCATGGCTGGTTAGAGAACGTGATGCCGGTCTCTGCCTTCTGAACGTCGCCAGGCAAATCAATGAGGACCGGCCCAGGACGCCCGTTGCGCGCAATGTAGAACGCTTCATGAATCACGTGTGCAAGTTCGTCCACCTCTGTCACAAGGTAATTGTGCTTGGTAATAGGCAGCGTAATCCCGGTGATGTCGGCTTCCTGAAACGCATCCGACCCAATCACCGAGGTTGCCACCTGGCCGGTGATACACACGATCGGAGAGGAATCCATCATCGCTGTAGCGATCCCGGTGACCAGGTTGGTCGCTCCCGGCCCCGAGGTGGCAAGAGCAACTCCGACCCTCCCCGAGACCCTCGCGTAGCCATCGGCTGCGTGGGCAGCTCCTTGCTCGTGGCGTACGAGTACATGGCGAATGCCGTACTCTTGGCGTGGGTGATAGGTGGCCATGATGGCTCCGCCGGGAAGACCAAAGACCACCTCCACCCCCTCGCGTCTCAGTGCTTCCCAAACAATCTCCGCCCCTGTTGTTTTCATCACTCCTCTCCTAGTCGATCGCAAAAAACGCCAATAGCCAACCAGTAAAAAGATTAAGGGCCGCCCGTTGGGCGGCCCTTTTTTGGACCTCTTGTTAAAAATTACCCGCCCAACGGGTCACGGTCCCTCTCCAATAATCAGAGACAGGACCAGGCTGGACAGGATAACCGCTACAAGTTCGAAGCCCTTCATCCCAAGCAAGCACCTTCTAGAACATGAATGAATAATATATATAGCAACTCTCTCCGTTTGTCAAGCCCTCTTGGGCCGGAAGCCCAAGAAATCCCCACCTCTGCCGGCATTGCCTCCCCTGGGAGCGTTGCCAAATCTAAACCACCGCCCCGTCAACGAGAAACTGC
>CAZDDA010000353.1:0-3232 GCA_964504085.1 uncultured Thermotogae bacterium
TATTCACAAGCCAGTGGATGATCTTTGCTAATTGCATTGGAGTATCATTCGAATCTGATTCGTGGATTGAGGAATGAGTACGTCAAATCGACAAGCAGATTGCTTGCCAAGAAGAGTCCTGTCACAATAAGGGTAAAGGCAATTATCGTGTTGAAATCCATGTTGTTGAGCGCTGTAATAGTGTAGAATCCGAGTCCCGGCCACACAAAGATCATCTCGACGACTGCCGATCCTCCCAACATCCAGGAGAACTGCATCCCTAGTTCGGTTAGGATTGGGATCGCCGCGTTTCGCAAGCTATGCTTGTAAACGACCCGCGGATTTGACAGACCTTTAGCGCGAGCAGTACGTATATAATCCAGTGAGAGTACGTCTAACACGCAGACTCTTGTCAACCGCACCACTATTGCTAGCCGAGCTGCAACGAGAGCTACCAGGGGAAGAAACATGTGATACAGGGTATCAGCAAGGGAAGCCCAATTGCCGGTCAGAAGGCTGTCTAGTATGAAAAAACCCGTGATGTGTTCTGGCCTCATGTGGAAGCTAGTCACTCGCCCAATAAGCGGAAACCAGTGGAGTTTGTGAAAGAAGACAAGCTGGAGTATGAGTGCAAGCCAGAAGGTCGGTAAGGCTGTTGTTCCCACTGCCGATACTCTCGATACCAAATCCACATTCTTGCCATGATGGGTAGCAGCGAAAATCCCCAATGGAATGCCGATTGCGCAAACGAGAAAGAATGCGGTCAGGGAAAGCTCAATCGTTGCGGGGAAGAATCGGACGATGTCTTGTGAGACAGGGAGACCACTGTATATGGATATCCCCAGATCGCCTCTAGAAAGATCACGTATGTAATATGCGTATTGGACTGGAAGAGGCTTGTCCAATCCGAGTTCACGCCGTATGGCCTCCACTTTCTGCTGGGAAGCCCCAATCCCGGCTGCAGCTAGGGCTGGGTCTGCGGGCACAACGCGGGTCAGCACGAATACGACAACGCTCACACCAAAAAGCGTTGGGATCACAAGCAGTATGCGTCGTACCAGATATGAAAGCATGCCCTCGCTTGGAATAGGGGGATGGCGCGCACTGAGGGCGCGCCATCCCCTCCCTCTGAAGTATTTCCTGCTAGCGCTCCTTCCACATGTGGTAGAAAGGAACAAGTTTCTCGTAGCCAGGAACCATCACGTATCCTTTTACATCTGCTCTGATGGCATCCAGCTCAGTGAGTTTGAACGGCCAGAGTGCCAAGTAGTTATTCACCGCAATCTGCTGGAGCTGCTTGTACAGAACCTCACGATCCTCTTCTTCAAGCGTGAATCGGGCTTCATCTATCAGATAGTCCACGATTCCCCCCTGAGGAGTGCTTGAGAACCAGCTCCAGTTGTATCGACCTCCAGATCTCATCATGTTGCTCATCAGCTGGTCTGGGATAGCATCTTCGGTGGGATAGGAGATGATGAACGACATGTGAGCACCGGTTTCAGCATCTTTGTTCTTTGCCAGCATCGAGGCGAAGTTAAGCGGGTAGATCTCGAGCGTTATGCCAATCTGGGCCAGCCCCTCCTTCAACACCTGAACCGTTTTTGCCTGGTAATCCCAAGAACGTGACCAAATCAGCTCGAGAGTTGGCAAGCCTTCCCCGTTGGGATTTCCCGCTTCTGTCAAGAGCTGTCTCGCCTTTTCGAGGTTGTATTCCGGCCACGGGAGCGAATCCTCGTAATAGGGATTCGACTCTGAAAGGGGACCTCGGATACTGTCTGCCAGAGGCCGGCCCCCAATCAGCTCAATGCACGTTTCGAAGTCAAGAGCGTAGCTTATTGCCCTTCTGATACGGATGTCACTAGTCGGCCACTTCGTTGTATTCATTGCGATGGTTACGTAGGAAGGAGCTGAACTCTCCACCAACTCCAGATTCGGGTTCGCCTTGATCTGGGGGAGCATCTCAACCGGCGCACTCCATAACATGTCGATATCGCCGGCCTCCAGCATCTGCATGGCCGTTGCAGGTTCCGTGACGGTGACGAATCGCACTTTGTCGAAGTGCTCGCCTTCCCATCCCCCCCAATAGTCATCAAAACGCTTGAGGGCCGTCGCAGAAGGTGGGTCGCGATAGTCAAGCATGTAGGGGCCAGTCCCAGCCATGTTGTCCAGATACCAGGTTTTCCCCCAGTCGTCGCTGTTCGTAACTGGAAGAGGCGACACGATCTGGAAATCAGTCAGCCGGTACAGCAGGCTTGGGAGGGAGTTGGAGAGCACGACTTTGACCGTCAGTTCGTCTACGACTTCCACGGATTCAACAACACCCTCGATGATGCCAAGTTTGGCAAGTTCGAGCTCCACGGCGCGATCGAAGGACACTTTCACAGCCTCTGCGTTCAGCTGAGCACCATCGTGGAACGTGACGCCAGGGCGTAGGTGGAACAGATAGGCCCCGCCGTTGTCCACTACCTCCCAGGACTGCGCCAGACAAGGCTCGAGCTCAAGGGGCCCAGCTTGGACCTTGTAGGTTACGAGCGTTTCGTAGCTTCCACGAAGCATGAACCCTGCCATCTGGAAGTTGTCCTGAGGATCAAATTTCTGCAGGTAGTTGGGGACCTGCATCACGAATTCATTCTCGGCAGTCCGCGCCCCGGCCAAGAGGCCAAGAGCCATCACGAGAACCAATCCTAACACCACAATGCGAACGAGGTTCTCACCTTTTGACATTTTATTACCTCCTTTTCACACTCGAACTGATACACCAAACGGGTTTGGGATTCTGGCTTCGGACAGTTTCCAACGCCAAGTGAAATCGCGCAATCACCTCCTCTTGTCATTGGCTCTTATCGTGCCACTCTTGTGGCAGCGTTTTCTTGGAACCAAGCTCATTCAGAAACAGGGAGATGGCCCTAGTTCCTCGCATGTAATCGTCTATTCGTATATTCTCGTTTGGGCCGTGAAAGTTGCTGCCAATCCACGAAATACACCCAAGGCTTGCGCAGGGAATGGACAGGTTGCGAATAACGTACGACGGAGATGCGCCTGGCTGATAGGGGAAGAGCCTTGGAGCACGTTCGAAGGCTGAAGCAAGTGAGACTCTTGCTTCTTCAATCGGAAATGCTTCCAGGGGCGTTCTCGATGGAGGCAATGCAGCCACAAGGTCGGTCTCGATGTCTGTGAAGCCTGCCTTGTCAAGATGGTTGCGGAACTTCTCGTACACATCTTGAGGATCTTGTTGGGGAACCAGGCCGAATGC
>CAZDDA010000354.1:0-3227 GCA_964504085.1 uncultured Thermotogae bacterium
CCCTCTGTAGTCCCCTTCATGTCCTTCATGGTGCAGGCCTGGTGGGCCGTGGCTTGTGGTCTGTAGTCTGTGAACAACTTCGCGCTCTCTGCGTCTCTGCGAGAGAAGGGGTTTGAGGGTTCCGCTCCATGCCCTTTATGGTGAGAGTCTCAGGCTTCGGACTTGTGTAGCCTGTGGGTTGAACCATCGCTCCCGTGCCAGGCAACGCTTCTACGCAAGACTGATCACTCATTACTCATCACCCGTCACGGAACACTCATCACTGCTTCGCCCCTCTGCGGTCTCAGCGTCTCTGCGAGAGAAGGGATTGTCCCGCCTCTGTAGTTGGTCGGAGCTTGTCTCCGACGTTGGTCGGAGCTTGTCTCCGACGTTGGGTCGGGGCTTGTCCCCGACGTTGGTTCGCAGACGTCGCATACCCTGTTGAGTAGGACTCCACAGGGCAAGCAAGGTGCTCGGGGGATGTACTAGTCGATCGTGGATACTACATCCCCCAAGCTACAAGCTCATGTAGCAAATCCGATGCCCCGTCCCCTCGACCGCCACGGCTCCGGCGTGTCCTTCGGGAACGTCGAGGTCGTGAAGCGAGAACGACGAGACGCCGCCGTCCTCCAGCCCCGTCGAGCGGATCGCCGGAGGCTCGTCCGAAGCAACCGACACGGAGAACCGACGTAGATCGGCCGGGACACCTCCCCCGACCGCTTTCAGATACGCCTCCTTGCGAACCCACGTGCGGAAGAACGCCGCCTCCCGCTCCTCCCGTTCCAGGCGGAGAAGCTCGTCGGCCTCGCGGTCCGAGAAGAAGCGGCGGATCAGACGATCGAGGCGAAGTACCGGGCGCGTCCGCTCGATATCGACCCCGATCCGGTCTCCCCAGCACGTTGCGATCAGCATCCAGTTCGAGGAATGGGAAAGGCTGAGGTTCGGACCGGGACCGGCCGGCTCTTCTCTCGACCGTGCATAGCGAGCTTCCACGATCGTCCGCCACGCGAGCGACGCGAACCTCTCGCGCCGCTTATCAGCCCGTACCACTCGGCGAACCCGCGTCCAATCGTCTGCATCCAGAGGGGCGCCCGGGCCTGCCAACCACTTCGAAGATACGTCGAGCGGCAGCGTCCAGAGATCCACGATGCCCGTTTCTCTGGGCTCTCCCATGTTTGCTCCCTCCCAGCGCAATCCGATCCAGGGAGCCGACACCGCAACGCATGGCTCATTGCCGTATCGAGACAAGGCCCCGAACCCTTGGCACAACGATGATACTCATTGCCCGATCGCTCCGACCGCCTCCCGGGACCTTGGCGAGCCCGACTGAGGGATAATACGAGGGCACCAGCTCGGAGAGTAGCGTACTGAGGGACCATCCTCGACGAGCGCCTGTAGCCTTTACGGCGGCTGATGGATACCTTCTCGTGCGCTGTCAACACCCCCAGGAGAGCCACCTTGTACCCAATGACCGCAGTGACAGGCTGCTGTCAATCGCTCTTCAACCCATGGGCAACTACGTTCGCATCTAGCGCGCCACCCAAGTCGACTCACTGATGAGCGACAGTGCTAGAGCGTGCTCAGGAAGACGATCCGTAATACGCCCTCATGAAACTCTCTCTTGAAACCCCGGCTTGCGTGAGGATCAGCCTCAGTGTGCTGCTCTTGTAGGTCTTGTGGTTGGGAATGGTCATCGGTGTCACGCTTCCGTCCGCATTCACCCGTCGGAGGGCGATGTGCTCGGCTTCCCTGACGACCTCGAATCCAAGCTCCCGGAAGGCTGCGAGGACCTTACGCCGAGAAGCATCACGTGGGAACTTGGGCATCGATCGTCACTTCGGCCTCCGTGATGTACATATGTTCAAAGGAGTCGCGATCCCCCAGTGCTTCCTCACCGAAGGTCTGGATGTGGAAGGCAATCGCTGACTTGACATTGGCGAGCGCCTCATCGAACGTGTCGCCATCGCTCACGACAACGCCCTGGAGGCCGATGGGATATGCGACATACCCATCTTCGGTCCTCTCCACAACAACCTTGAACCGTCGTTTCATCGCCCCTCCTCTTCCTGAGACCTTCATGTAGTATAGAGGGTTTGCCGTTGTCCATCGAATCCTGATTCAGGAAGTTCCTCCACATCCGCGCCGGCGAGAGCCTCTCGCTCCAGTACCATCGGATCAAGACCGAGACGATTCACGTGGTGGAGGGCAAGCTCCTCCTTCGCATCGGCAAGACGGAGGACTCGCTCGAGGAGAGGATCCTCTCGCCGGGAGACTCGTGCGACATTCCGCCGGGAACCGTCCATCAGATGGAGGCGCTCGAGAACTGCGTGATCGCCGAGGTCTCGACCCCCCAGCTGGGCGACGTCGTCCGCCTCCGCGATCGCTACGGCCGGGAGGATTCTCACTCCGACCGCGGTGATCCGTCCCCGGGAGAACCGCCTTCAGGCTGTATCGGATTCGATTCCGCCATGAGGTCGTCGAACGAGACGGGATCGAGGGGTTAAGTGTTCCATCCCCGGAATCGCCCGGGCAGAGGGATTGAGCACTGCGTCCCCGGAATCGCACCGCATCCGAACCAGAAAGAGCGTTGACATTCGATACAGCATCTGACCCTGTGCCATGCGGCGCTGAAATGTCAAAAGTGAAGATCTGACCCCCATGAAGTGCGCTCCGATGCCCAACGAGATGGACAACGATGACTCGTTTCTCCTGATTGCAGGAATAGACAACGCGATAAGCCCCGATGCGAAGCTTGAACAATCCTCTCAGTCCACCAACCAAGGGCTCAGGAGTTAGGTGCTCGAAATGCTCGGCCAGCCACTTGATCTTCTTCCAGACACGTTTCGCTATCGTTTTGTCCAAGGAGACAAGTTCAGCAGCAGCCTCAGGGAGAAACGCGATTTAATGCTTCTTCACTGAGCCAGACCCACCCTCTTGACCACTTCTTCCGCTGGTATCACTTGTTCTCCCTGCTCAAGATGCTCAAGGGAGCGTTGAAGCCGCTTCTTCACGTCCTCCGTCAATCTAAGCCCTCGATCGGGGTCGCCAAGAAGCTCCAGCATCGCCTCTTCAACCGTTTCCTGAATCAGGGACTTCAGCTCTTCACTCGTGAGGTCCTTCACTTTCACATTCATCCCAAGCACCTCCGCAATCTAGGCTCGCTGTGACATTATCGCCATCCCGCTTATCCGAAGCAATCAGCACGCTTCATCTGACTGCTGCCCCTTGATCGCTGAGGAGTGAATGCG
>CAZDDA010000355.1:0-3222 GCA_964504085.1 uncultured Thermotogae bacterium
GAACTTGAATACACATGGCAGACAAGTGAACCGCAGGTGAAGTTCGATATGTCTTTCATTGAGAAGAACATCGAAGGCAAGTTTGGTCACAATCACTTCTGGCGTCCAGGGAAGGGTTGGCGAGTCATGTTCGTGGATGAAGAGAGAATTTACAAATCAACGAATCTCAATAATCTATTTTTCTCATGAGAAAGAGTTGGAAAGACGTCAAGAAAGGCGAACCCGCCTTAGCCAAGCAGATGAATCTTGCTGGTCAGCGAGCATCAAGGGCGCTTGGTGCCGGCAGCTACGGGAACGGCATCGGGACGACCGATATGTTTGGTCTTGCCGGTTTTCCTCCTTTTGTGATGTTCGAATGTCAGGTGCAGAAGCAACTCAAAGGTGGCTTGAGCACAACTGACAACTTGTATGGCAAGTACGAGGTTCTCGTTCGTATATTCACTGGATCGGAAGATGCCGACAAGGGTGCGAACGAATGGATGTCCGATGTCGATCAACCGTATTACATGGACCCACTTGATAAGGGTGGAGTGTACGTTGCTGGAGATCGTGTGACGTGTTATTACAACGCACAGCGAATGATGTTCGTTCCGGCGCACCAGATCATTCATACGGCGATCCTTGAAACCACCTTGTCTCGCTGCGGTAGTGCATACGCTTACGTGTACGACCACGAGTGTCGAAGGCACCAGAGGGTTCTGCTTCACGATCGAATCGACATCCTTGCTGGTGATACTCGAACGGAACTTGAGCCGGAGACGGTCGTGTACTTCTGGTCGTTTCCGTATGCGACAGTCGAAGAGGACGAGCCGGGTGATAATGAGGATGACTGGATACCAGATTACAATGGTAGTATAGGGCAGTACGAGATCATTGCTGCAGGAGGCAAGTCATGTTGCGATTCAAGCAGTTCGTCGGAATCAGAAAGTTCTTCCTCGTCGTCTTCGTCGAGTTCCTCTTCGTCTTCTTCGTCTTCCTCGTCGTCTTCTTCCAGCTCAAGTTCAACTAGTGGGCTGCCAGATTACTTCTGTGATGATCCGTACACCGGAACGAAGTATGTCCCGGTTGGTTGCCCTTACCACGATGGTGAGGACATCGTTCAGAACATGGAAGTTTGGACGTTCGAGAATGGTATCTTATGTGGAACTAGATCTGGTCAAGAGTGCCGACTGTACAGCTGCTGCAGCGAGAGTCATTCGAGTTGGTCGTTCAGCAATTCGTTTTCGTCGTCTTCGTCGTCGACGAGCTCGTCGAGTATCTCCACCAGTTCGAGTTCGGATTCGTCAAGCATTTCGACGAGTTCAGATTCTTCTTCGAGCGAGTCGTCGCATTCGAGTTCTTCGGATAGTTCTTCGAGTGATTCGTCGTCATCACAGAGTTCTTCGAGTCAATCGAGTTCGTCCAAGTCGAGTTCGTCAACGTCGAGCCTATCGAGTTGAGGATAGCATGAAGTTCATCAGAGGATTATGGGGCGACCCGTTGGTGCATTCCTACGCGGAAGCGATGAGGGATGCTGAAAGGACGATTAAGCATGGTGATCATCACCCCGAGCCAGTGGTCACGTATTGTTTCGGCCGAGCAAATCAAGAGATGCTTGAGCGCTTCGGTGACAAGGTCGAACATGTCATGGACCAATATGGAATGCCGAACCTTTCAAGGTGTGATCTCTGGAAGAGGGAGCCGAACGGAGCGATCCACTGGGGGCACTCGATGTGGCGGCTCAAGTTGCTCTGCATCTGTCACGCGGTCAGGAACTATGGAGAGGTCGTTTGGCTTGACTGGGCTGAAGGTATCGACGGAACCTTACCGGATGACTTTTGGGATCGAATGAGGGAGGGGGCTACGCTGCAGGCATCACTCACTCGGTACAAGCAGGCGAAGGTCGTATGGCGTGATCGCAGGATGGAAAAGAGGGTTTTGCCCCGCGGTGCTTTCATCTACTGTCGCGACCAGGAGGTTGCCGATCGATTGGTCACTCTGTCCATGAACATACCACACCTGTCTGACGAGCACGTCATCGCCCTGACTATCGACGAGATGCACGGAGGATGGTTGGGGGTCGACGAGTACAAGAAAGCCGGACATGAGCCGTACTGCAATCGCCATCCGGCCCAGGTTCACGAGCCAGAGATTGACCTATTCAAGGAACATTTCTGGGGGGATAATAGGGTGGGTCGAAGAAACTGCCAGAAGAATACGTTCCAATGAAACGGAAGAAGAGCAAGCGACGGATCATGTTGAACGCCCGGCCTGGGTTGTTCGCCGTCCTCAACTGTGCGGTTCACGCGTTCTCCCTCTGCGACGAGAGGCGCTGGTGGGGGATGCCCACTTGGTCCTCCAAGTTGTACGGGAACGGAGTCCGCGATTGCTGGGATGACTACTTTGTCAGGATCAATCACACCGCTCAGGAGGCCATCGCTGCCGATCAATTCCTCCCTGTCCCTCCCGAGTTCATCTACAAGCGCCGTAGGAAGCACGCTATCGCTGCTCCTAGGGGCAGAAGGCTGCCAAGGAGTATAGACAACCTTGTGGACAACTCAGGCTTCACCTCGCCGCTTATGCTGCCTCCTATGGACCGTCGAAAATGTGCAAGGATAATCAGTCACTATATGAACCCCTCCGATAGGGTAGTTGAAGCCCTCGTCAAGTACAAGATGGCTGTTGGTTGGGAGGATAGGGATGTCATCGGCTTGCATATCAGGTCCAAAGAGGCGACTGACAGCGGGGTCCCATTGATGTGCGAATACCTCGGCAGGGGTAATCCGCCATACCCCTTGTTCTTTGAGGAAGTCGATATGCGACTTGAGAAGTACCCAGATTCTAGCATCTTCCTAGGGACAGACGGGTATGAGGTACAGCTTGAGGTGAAGAAGCGTTATGGGACAAGAGTCATGACGAGGGTGTCTGATCTACCCATCAGAGGGGCTCACCGGGTGTCCGGTCCGGTACGTGAGAGGATCGGTCTGGATGCCCTCGTCGATATACTACTTTTGAGGGAGACATACTTTTTTGTACATGGTAACAGCAATGCATCGAACTTCGTTCTGGCATCGAATCATCTATTGCCTCATTACGACGTGTTTGGTCACCTATACGATTTGGAATGGTTGAATGAAGAACAGATGCGCTTACAGGTTGGAGAAGACGAACAAGCAGTGGAAGGGTAAGGACTGCTACGGCTGTCTGCATCACGAGACGTGCGTCATCGAGAAAGTGAAGAGG
>CAZDDA010000356.1:0-3203 GCA_964504085.1 uncultured Thermotogae bacterium
GCGTCGGCGGAGGGATTTACACCAAGGCAGCCGACATGGCGGCGGACATGGTCGGAAAAGTGGAGATGCACATCCCCGAAGACGACCCGCGCAATCCAGCGACCATCGCTGACAACGTGGGCGATAATGTCGGCGACGTCGGCGGCTTGGGAGCGGACCTGCTCGAATCGTTCGTGGGGGCAATCATCTCGGTGATCGTGATGGTTTTGTACATCTTCGTCGGGAGAGGGAACGCGAGTCTTCAAGACCTGATCTTAAAGATCGGCTATTCCGCCGGTCTTGATGCAAGCAACTACTGGTGGCTGCTGGTGGCTCCGCTGGTGATCGTGGCAGGAGGCATCTTTGCGAGCCTCCTGGCCATCCTTTACATTCGCTTCAGCCGTCGCAAAGAAGGAATGCAAACGGTACTGATGAATGGAACGCGTCTCGCCGCCGTCCTCACCGCCGTAACGACCTTGGTGTTTTGCTGGCTCTCACCACTTTCCCTCAACATCTTATGGGAGGTCATCCTCGGGCTTGCCGCCGGTACCGGCATCGGGTTCTTCTCCGAGTACTACACCTCTTCGCGGTTCAAACCGACGCGGGAGCTGGCCAAGATGGATCAATCCGGACCCGCAATTGGGGTAACCGAGGGGATGGCGCTGGGGATGATCAGCACGTTCTTCCCCGTAGTCTTCATCGCGGCTGCCACGATTATCTCCTACCAGCTCGGAGGTTTGTTGGGCGTCGCGTTCACCGCGATGGGGATGCTCTCGTTTGTGGCGATGACCGTTTCAGTCGATACGTACGGGCCGATCGCCGACAACGCCGGCGGGATCTCCACCATGTCTGAGCTACCACCGGAAGTGCGGGAACGGACTGATAAGCTTGACTCTATCGGGAACACCACCGCTGCGATCGGGAAGGGATTCGCCATCGGCTCGGCCGCCTTCGCCGCACTCGGCCTGATCGCTGCCTTCATGTGGTCGGCAATCGGCAGCGCCGACCAAGTGATTCAACCCCAGCTGCCCATCATAGGACAGATCGCCGCTCAGTTCTCGCCGTCGGGAAGCATCATCGAAGTCGGGGCGTTTGTCATCGCGGGGTTGATGCTGGGGGCAATGGTTCCATACGTGTTCTCGGCCCTACTGATTCGCGGGGTCAGCCGCACAGCGGACGTACTCGTCCAGGAGGTCCGACGCCAATTCAAAGAGAATCCGAAGATCATGGCCGGTGAAGAAATGGCGGACTACAACCGCTGTATCACCATCACCGCGCACGGAGGCCTGCACAAGATGTTCCTCCCCGCGATGATCGCTGTGATCACGCCGATCGTGTTCGGACTGGTCTTCGGCCGCTACGCGCTCGGCGGGTTCTTGATCGGTGCTCTCCTGTCGGCGATTCAGCTCGCCATCTACTGTGCAAATGCGGGCGGTGCGATGGATAACGCCAAGAAGTACATCGAGGAAGGACACTACGGCGGCAAAGACTCCGAGGCACACGCGGCCGGCGTCACTGGAGATACCGTCGGCGATCCACTCAAGGACACAGTGGGACCCTCGCTGGACATACTCATCAAGCTGATGTCGGTGATCGCGCTCGTGTTCGCATCCCTGTTCCCGCTCTACCCAGTTTTCCTATAAACGGACGAAATGGGGGTCTCGCTGCTCGTAAGCGAGGCCCTTTTTCTGTTAAGGTATAAAGGGAGAACATGAACAAACCGTTCTTGATCGGCGAACAATTGTACCTGCGGCCGTTGGAGGAGGAGGACATCAACCGCTGTCTTGTCTGGATCAACGATTCAGACATCACTGCCACGATTGCGTTGCGCTTCCCGTTTAATCGCTGGCGCGAGCAGGAGTGGTTTGCGGCCCTGTACAAGACCGACCGGGACATCCCACTGGCAATCGTTCTCAAAGACGGGGACCGTCACATAGGGAACTGTGGCCTCCACCAGATCGATTACCCCAACCGTTGCGCGCAGTTTGGAATCATGATCGGGGAGAAAGAAGAGTGGAACAAGGGATACGCTTCTGAAGCCTCACGCTTGATCATCGATTACGGATTCAACCAACTGGGGCTACATCGGATTTCGCTTCAAGTATACGGTCACAATTCGCGGGCACAGCGCGTTTATGAGAAACTCGGTTTCATCCGTGAGGGGCTCTTGCGCGAATCGTATTTCCGCGACGGTCGCTATCACGACACCGTGATTATGGGGATTCTGAGATCGGAGTGGAGAGGCGATGGAGCTTCCGTTCTGGAGTGACCAAGATCGCCCATTTGTCGTGTGGGCGGTGGGAATCACAGTGAACTTCAAGTTCATCGCGCGGAAACTTGGCCTCGTGAAAGCGGCTGCGTCAGTCCGAAAACCCGAAGAGATCAGGAAGGCAGTTCCCACAAGGGAGTCCCGGGAGAACCGGCTGCGCAGACAAATCGAAGGATCAAAGTACGAACAGAAACGATGATCACTACCGATGGTTTGACGCGGCGTTTCGGAGATCTCGTTGCAGTTGAAGATCTCCACCTCGAGGTTAAGAAGGGCGAGATCTTCGGGTTTCTCGGTCCAAACGGTGCCGGCAAGACGACGACCGTGCGCATGTTGGCGGCGCTGATTGCGCCAAGCGGCGGCACAGCGAGCGTGGCCGGATTTCATTTGGGAAGCCAGAACCGCGCGATCCGACAGCACGTCGGCGTACTCACCGAGACACCCGGCCTGTACAAACGTCTACCGGCGTACGACAACCTCCTTTTCTTCGCGAAACTGCACGGCGTCCGCGAGCCCGCGGCCCAGGTAGAGCGCTATCTACAACTGTTCGATCTGTGGGACCGGCGCGGCGACCTCGTGGGAGGTTTTTCCAAGGGAATGCGTCAAAAACTCGCACTGGCGCGCGCCCTCTTGCACGAGCCCGACGTGCTGTTCCTGGACGAGCCAACCGCCGCGCTCGATCCAGAGGCAGCCAAGGTAGTGCGGGAACTGATCGAGACCATGCGTACGGAGGAGCGGACGATCTTCCTGTGCACACACAACCTCGATGAGGCAGACCGGCTGTGCGATCGGGTCGCGCTGTTCAACCAGCGACTGATCAAGGTCGGCGAACCAGCGAGGCTGCGAGAGGAGATGTACGGCCGGCGGACGGTGGTCCATCTCGCCGACCCGCGCCCGGGAATCGAGGACGCGCTCGATCTGCCGTTCGTCAAGGGCGTCGAGCGGGTCGACGATG
>CAZDDA010000357.1:0-3202 GCA_964504085.1 uncultured Thermotogae bacterium
CCTGGACCATCCTGTCCTGACTCATTTCGAACTCTGCCTTGTCTGCCTGTTCTACAACCTCCTCGCACCCGTTCTGTTCCTCATCGTCACAACTGCAGCAGTGCTCATAAATAACTTCGGGAGCAGCATTGTCAGGAGATCTCTCCAGCCAAGGCTCCTCTTGGGCTTCGACGTTTCTGTCTGAGACAAACGCCGAGCCGAGTACAGACATTGCGACGGCCACCAGTACCAATGCAATTATATTTTTCATGTTACCTCCTTCTGTTAGATTCGTTCCTTGAGACTTCTATTAGAGTAGTTTTTTGAGAACTCCCAGAAGTAATCGTGGGTAGCCTGTTCCGCGAAGCGCCACGGGAATCCCGCGGGGTCCCACTTCCTCGGCGAACAATGTAGGTGCCCTATTAGGCCGACGTGTTCGAGGCGTTTATTGATTACCTTCATGGGAATTTCTTTCTTCGCATTGCGTGGGAACTTTGGGGCATTGCAGAACATTGTTTCGAGTTCTTCAATGGACCCCACTTCGTTGAGCCTGTCTTTGTTTCTCAGGTAGCACAGCGCGAACCAGAGTCCCGCAGCCCACCTAGCCACTGCCTCCACCTGGGCGTCCGGGAAACAAAAGACTTCCTTCTTCATCCCCTGAAGGATCTGCACCATCTTCTTGTGGGGCAAATTGCCTGTCCGCTTCCGGTTGGCTGCCGAATAGTAGTTCGGTCTCCTCTTCGCGTCGGGGTACAGGCAACACTCGGTACCAATACTGATCTGGTTGTGGCTGCCAGCGTGCTTGGCCGCTTCGACAGCATCGAGGAACTGATAGATCCTACCGTCGTCCTCATGTGCAAACTGAACCGAAAGGCCGCGCTGGTTATGAAGAACATCGTGCATTATCTTGGGGTCAGCACGGTCTGCTCCCGAGTGGTGGATTAGGATCTGGCTGACTCCGAATATTCCCTTCTTTCTCTTCTTGTACCGCTTGCCCTGAATAACCTTCGTCTTCACTTTACCCGTGTCCATGTCCTCAGTTTTTACGACAACTCTTTTGGTGCCGTACTGACTGAACCCTTCGGCCTCCCACCATTTAATGACTCGCGTGCCAATATCGAAAGCCACACCGTCGATTACAAGCGCATTGTCACCATTGAAAGGCTGGCCCGTTAGCGATATTCGCTTCTTTATTGTCATAGGATTTCTCCTTAGTTGTTATGAATCATACCACAACTAGTCTGTTTATTGCGACTTTGCAGAAGCACCTGGGCTGGCCACCTTGTTAGCCAGATCTCTTGTGCTCGGCTTTGGAGGTTTCCCATCGGGAGGCGTGGGCTCCTTCTGGCCTCTCATCATGTTGCTGAACTGTGCGGCAACTGCCGCGGTCTTCGCTGCCATCTCGATCTGAACCAAGTAGGTTTCGGCCTTGACTTTGATGGCTGCAATTGACTCAATCGCTTGGCAGTAAGAACGGGAGCCCTGGCCATCAGGCATCCGTTTCATTCTCGCAGCATAACCTTCGAGCCGGTCAATATCATCCTGGACGGAGAGCATGATTCGCGCTCGTATTTGATCCTCCATCGGAATTGCTTTAGGCAGTTCCTGTTCCTGTCCTTGTTCCTGTTTTGTTTTTTCGTCGCTCATACGGTCTCCCTTCTGTCAGCGAAGTGTGGTTGTGCCCACTGCTCTATTTCGTCATAGTCAGGTGGTAGTAGTTCAACAACTTCCACAACACCATCGCCGAGAATATCATCGGTGGCATCATCATACTCGAGTCCAAAGTCCAGAGCGAGTTCGGCTGGCTCCGCAGCTACCCAGGCACATACCGCTGCCCGTGTTTCATCGCCTCCGATTGTGCGCTCGTCGCCCTGTATTCTGACCAGGTATCCACCTCCGGATGTCCACTTTTCTACAAGCTCTTTAGAAGGTATAGGACCGTCGCTTACGAGGTACTCAGGAAGGCCATCCTCGTCCACCTCTGCGTCCTTTGCCTCATCGAGGTATGTGGACAGGGTAGCTCTAACTGCTTTCAACAACCTGCCCCCATCTGGAACAGGTTTGAACTCTTCTTCTTCATCTTCGGCCTCTTCATCTTCGGCCTCTTCAGTTCCGAACGCTACACCACACCCAGGGCATTGCTCGTCGTTCTCAGTAACCGTTGCGTTACACTCTGGGCATTGTAGCTGCGCTTCTTCCTCCGGCTGTTCACTTTCGTCCTCGCCTTCGGGAAGGTCCATCTGGCGGTCATCGTCGCTGCCAAAGAAATCTGCCGGCAGAATGCCACTCTCCTTCGCCAGTTTGTCCCTCACCTTTGCTCGGAGATCTCTAATCTTCCTAGCTGTCGGCTCCTTCTTACCGTCCTTCTCTGCGAGCTTCACCAGATCTTCTTCCGCTGCCTCCATGGCGTCGAAAATCTGCAAGACTTCGTGGGGACAACCACTGAGAAAATCGGCACAGATGAATTCCAGCGCGTGCCCCTGCCAGGTTTGCTCGCGGAACTTGTCATCGCTACAGTTCTGAATCCGGATACACTCGAATGCTTTTCTCACGACTGTTTCGATGGTGTTCTTTGCTAGGCGTACTTTCCACATGCCGTAATTGTCAGGGGTCTGTCCGGAACCTCCTCCGCCTTTGCCCGAAGAACCTCCGGTGGCCGCGTTGGGGTCTGGTGCCACTACTGTGTTCTGAATAGCGTACGCAATCTCCTGCTGGCGAACACGCACTGTTGCGATGTTACCTTTCACGGAACATTTGAGTCCGCATTTGGCACAGCTCAAACTTACCGAGGTGGCAGTCCGCTTCTTAACATCAAACGCGGTGGAACCGCACTGGCAGGTGAGTATTTTGGTTTCCTCCGTTGGAATCCCATTCTTCCCTTCGTCCGTCTTCTTGTCATTTGCCATTAGCTGTTTCTCCTAGTAGTCGGCAGGGCCACTTCCCTTGCCATTTCTTTCGGCCACCTGAGATGGTGGACCAGTGTTATTGAAAAAACCTTTTTGCATATCGTTCTGTTTTTGGGTCTGTGCGTACATCTGATAGGGCTTCTCGTACTTGCCGGAATCCTCGTCGGGGAATGGCCCGTCAGTGGAAATATCCCAAGCTCGGATGAACATCCTGGATAGATCTGACCACAGTTTAATCATGCCCGTCTTACCATGCGAAGACTTGGAAACGATGAGCTGAGTATCAGGATCGTCCTCGCAATCTTGGTGATAGTATC
>CAZDDA010000358.1:0-3197 GCA_964504085.1 uncultured Thermotogae bacterium
AAGGCCGGCCTAGAGGCGGGATTTGAGGTTGTTGAACCTGACGGAGTGATCGCTGTGATCAGTTTTCATTCTCTGGAGGACCGCACTGTCAAGGAGTTCTTCCGGGCCAAAGCGCTTTCCTGCACCTGCCCCCCAGATTTTCCGGTCTGCGTCTGTGACAAACAGGTCGAAGCGGAGGTCCTCACGCGAAAACCGATCCGAGTCTCTTCCGCCGAAGTTGTCGAAAATCCCCGTGCTAGAAGCGCTAAGCTGCGTGCGGCGCGAAAAGTAATCTAGTTCGTGTCCTCACTCGACAAATGTCCCCAATATCCGTTCCATTCTCCATTACCTTGATCAGGTAATGACAAAACGCCAAAGGGTGGGGACGCTCAACTATCCGCTTGGACGATCGCTGACGCGATCGGTCGCTCAAACGAGGGTATTGACTTGGCCGATGTCGATTATTCTGGCGCTTCTTGCGGCCATTGCCGTCGCTGGCCTTTGTCTGTTCTACCTCTGGCAGGGGACGACTATTCTTGATTTGACCGCACAGCGGGAGAGCACACGGGCGACGCTCACCTCAATCCAGGAGGTAAACCGTTGGCTGGAGTTCGAGATCGAGAAGGCATTTTCCCTCGAACGGGTCTCACGCCTCGCCCGAGACGGACTCCACATGGTCGAACCGACAAACATCCGCTATGTCCACCTTGTTCCCGTCCCGAGACAGCCATAAGAAGGAAACACCGCTCAATAGGAGAGCAACATGCCTCATTGGGTTCTTGGCGCTTGCCGCCCTTCTTCTCGTTGGCCGGCTGGTACAACTGCAAGGCATAGGGTACGCTTACTGGAGTGCTGCAGCTTCTGCGATTCAGGAACAGACCATCGAAGTTCTCCCACAACGAGGGACCATTTATGACCGAAACGGAATCCCGCTTGCCTGCGACGTAAAAGCGGTAGCCATCGCTATTGACAGCTTCAACATGACCAAGCCGGAAACCCTCATCGGCATTTTGGCAGCAGAACTCGACCGATCGATCGAGTTCCTGGAAGACCGACTCTATCGGCCGAGCTACTTCACGTGGATCGACCGCAAGGTCAGTTTGGAGACGGCTCGGGCGATCAAGCAGCGCAGTAGAGAGGAGGGCGCCTACGGACTGGTCTTCATCGATACCTGGAAACGCTGCTATCCTCAAACGACCCTTGCCTCAAACCTCATCGGTTTTGTGGGAACAGACGGAGAAGGCTTGGAAGGAATGGAATTCGCCTTCGACCAATTGCTCGCGGGGAGCCCGACACGGGTACGTCTTGTCGAAGGGGCAGACGGCCGCATCTACCGCACCGAGACGCTCGTAGAGGGGGAGCCGGGCGGGGATCTTCATCTGACAATCGACGCGCGTCTTCAGCACATCTGTGAGGAAGCGATCGATCGGGGCGTCAGCACGTTCAAAGCACAGCGTGGGTTCATCGTCCTGCTTGATCCGGACTCTGGCGACGTACTGGCGATGGCACAGGATCGCCGCGTAGATCTCAATTTTTTCCAGCAATCGTCGTCCGAGGATCGTCGCAATCTAGCAGTCGGCTATTTGTTTGAGCCGGGCTCAACTTTCAAGGCATTCGCCGGCCTGGCAGCACTGGACTACGGCTCGGTGCGGGTCAATGATCAATTCAACGGCGATGATGGCATTCGCGTTGCCGGGCACACAATGCACAACGCCGAGAACCGCTCATACGGCACGGTCACCTTCGCCGAGATCATCGAGAAATCGATCAATACAGGCATGGTGCGCGTTGCACTGGAGCTTGGTAAGGAACAGCTGCAACCGTATCTGGTGAATTTCGGTTTCGGAGAGAAGACGGGGCTTGAGTTGCCCGGCGAAGAGGCCGGCATCCTCCGCGATGCGAAGGATTGGTCGCAGCTCGACCTGGCCGCCGCCTCAATCGGCCAATCGGTTGCCGTCACCGGGATCCAGCTCGCCCGGGCGATGGCAGCGATCGCCAACGGCGGCTCGCTCCTCGCCCCCCACATTGTCTGTGATGCCGTAGGAGGCAATCAGCAACCCGTGGTTCTACGACGGATTGCCTCAGAAACGAGCTGCGCCACCATGCGTGAACTACTTCGTCGAGTGATAGAAAGTGGGACCGGAACCGGAACCTGGGCCGCGGTTCCCGGATTCGCTGCCGCTGCGAAAACGGGAACCGCCCAGAAGGCCTTCCCCGGCCGCGGCTACGTTCCAGGGAAATACACCTCGCTGATCGTCGGTTTCCTGCCCGTAGACGAGCCGGCCTACGTGGCTGTTGTCGTCCTTGACGAAGTGGGAACCGATCCTGTGTGGGGCGGATACACCGCCGGCCAGATCTTCGCAGATGCGATGTCACGAATCGTGAAGTTGGAACACCTGCTGCCGGTGGCGGCCCTCCAATGATCTAACGTCGCAGGGTAATGGCAAGCATTGATAGATCCGCCTGCGAGATTCCGGGAACGCGGGAGGCCTGGCCGAACGAGCGCGGCCTCACCCGGCCGAGACGCTCCCTGCCCTCGATGGAAAGATTACACAACTTGGAGTAGTCCAAATCTGTTGGAATACAGAGCGTCTCCAAACGCCGCAGCCGGCTGATCTCTCTCTCTTGCTGGGCGAGATACCCTGCGTACTTCGCCTCGATCTCGACCTCGCTTCTCACATCATCGGGAAAGCCGTTACACGGGAGCAGATCGTTCAAGCGAAGTTGCGGCCGCCGCAAAAGATCATACAGGCTCGCCCCATTCTCTACCAGCGGTGTGGTCCCCCTGGCCTGTAGGACAAGATTTAACGGGTGCTGTGAGCTGATGCGCAGCTCATGTAACTGCGACAGCAACTCGCGGATCGCCGCGTCTCGTTTGAGGACCTTTGCGTAGCGTTCTTCGGCAAGGAGACCTATCTCGCGGCCGAGTCCGGCCAGCCGCAGATCGGCGTTTCCCTCGCGTAGAGTAATCCGATACTCGGCCCGGGAGGGGAGCATGCGGTAGGGCTCGGTGACCCCCTTGGTCACCAGATCATCGACCAACACGCCGATGAACGCCTGCCCGCGCGAGAGGACAAGTGGTTCCTCTCCTTTCACGCGTCTGGCCGCATTGATACCGGCAAGCAACCCTTGGGCGGCGGCCTCCTCGTAGCCGGTTGTACCGTTGATCTGACCGGCAAGAATCAGCCCCTCGATTCCCTGCACTTCAAGCGAGGCGG
>CAZDDA010000359.1:0-3183 GCA_964504085.1 uncultured Thermotogae bacterium
ACCGCGCCGGATCAGATGATAGAGGTCTCTCACTCTTGAGGGCATTCCGAACATGGGAAGGACTGCCCCTTCGGCCAACCGCTCGGCCAAGCCACTCCCCGCGAGTTCAGGGCTAGCAGCACAAGCCTCAATCCGATCAGCCAGATGGTTGCGCGCGTAGTTCTCAAGCCGAGCGGGTGTGACTTCCTCACAATCCTGAGGAGCAAGAGCTCCGGCTATTTGTGGAACCTCAGGGGAGTGGCTCAGCCAATGTCGGACGCGCTCCTGAAGATCCTGGTCGCCAAGCCATCTGTCGACTGTTCCAAACTCCCCGTGGCTGTCGCTCGAACCTCGAGGAAAATCGTGCCAGCGAACCCCCGCCGCGATGAATGCTCGCCTCAGGCATTCCTTTGCCATGAGCCGCTGCGCTATTCCCTCACGAGACATCGAGAGAAAGGGAACTGGCGGCTTGTCGCCTGTGATACGATCTGGTCTTTCGTAATAGAACTCGTCGTGGCTCCGTCCCCGGCAGAGCGTGATCACGAACGCAAACGCCTGTCCCCTTCGGCCTGCACGCCCCACGCGCTGCTGGTAGTTGAATCTCATGGGAGGCATATTTGCCAGAAACACTGCCTGGAGTGGCCCGATGTCAACACCGACCTCGAGCGTCGTTGTCACGCTCAAGAGGTCGATACAGCGCACCTGTGCTTTCTCAACATCGAAGACAATGTCCCTGAAGAGCCGTTGTCTCTCAGCTGGGTTGTCGGTTTCGGCTGTGAGTTCCTCACAGTGAAGTCTGAAAGGTGTTCGTCTTCTTGAGGCCTCAAGGGTGTAGTAGTTGCGTTCGTATATGTCTTCGCAACTCGCGTTAGGCAGGTCGCTCAGCTGTGCAAGACAGCCAGTGCATATCCCGCCCGCGGAGTGCAAGTGCTCTCTGCGGCACGACGGGCAAACCCACACCGGATGCCCTGCTTGGGCGAGGAATACCCATAGATTCCTTGGATCGATGATCAGGTTTCGGTGCCCAGTTTGATTAACGAGAATCTCCCAGATCGCCCCCTGAAGACCCAACTCTGAAACGCCCGTTCTAGCAGCGCATGCTGACACGTAGTTGCGCAGGCGCGCACGAGCTGATCCCCACGCGGGCCAATCGACGAGTGGGTACTCGAGCGGTTGCTGTGGGAAGCGATACAGGTCTCCCAGGATTCTCAGACAACCGTTGCAGATGTTGATCAGAAGGGCGGGTTCAACGCCGACGTTCGTGGCAATATCCCGCAACAGATCAGCTCCCATGTTAACGCATGGGTATCCG
Source organism: uncultured Thermotogae bacterium (assembly GCA_964504085.1). Lineage (GTDB taxonomy): Bacteria > Bipolaricaulota > Bipolaricaulia > UBA7950 > UBA9294 > CAZDDA01. The sequence goes on from CAZDDA010000359.1 coordinate 1,292, forward strand.
AGACCACCGGACTCGAATCCCAGAGAAAGACGGTCGAACAGAACACGACACACCTCTGTGACCACACGAGGCCGCAGGGAGCCTTCCTTGCGCTCCTCAGCCTGCGGCGACAGACCCTCAATCCAGCAACGATCAGAGGTAGAGAAGTCGAAGAACTCCATCCACTCAAAATCGAATCGCCCATCAACGTTGAATTCTTGATACAACACGTGATTGCCTGCCGGATTGACGCCGATGTTCTTCAAGCGCCGAATCAAGAAGTCTCCTTCAACACCAGCACCCCACTCATCAGTATGCTCAATGAGGATTCTCAACGGCGCAATGCGGGTCTCGCTTGCTTCCTCCATGCGGGCCAGTGCTAGTTCTGCATCTCTCTTGCTTTCCAATAAGACGTTACGTGCGACCTCGGCGGCATCTTCAGCAATGGCCATTTCAGCACGCCCAACAAGCTCCCTGAGTCTTGCAGCTTCATTCGGGTAGCGCGCTTCGAATCTCAATCCTCCCGCGCTCCGGGCCTGTCCATGCGCGCGCAAGTCCGTCGCTAGGTCGGCTCTATCAATCGTGTGCGAACTCAGCTCATCCACCAGCGCTTCCCGAACAAGATCTCGGTAATGAAATCGCTCGATCCCGTTCGAAATCGAGGCAGCATCCTCTCGACTATCGGAGAAACACCAGCTTTCTGCTGCCCTCAGGCAAATCCTGAAAGAGCTCTTTTGACAAGATCTGGCTGAGTCTTGAGAAGCCTGTCCGGAAGCTTCTTATCGGCGATCTCCTATAGATGCTACGGGTATAATCTTCTCCGCAACAGGGGCATACGGCTGGGACTGCAGGGAACCTGTCCTGCTGTTCGTCGTCTACGGCAGCTGGTATCTCGTAGATGTAGCCGGCGACCCACGTACCTTCGGGCACAAGGTTCCCCTGGGCCTCTCGGCACACCATACCCGTCGAGGTGTTTAGAGCTGCCGGACTCCACCGGGACTGCTCCCGCTCATCCCGGTCAAGAGAAGGCTGTCCCCATCCTCGATTGTCTCTGAAGAGATCTAGGTCACCTCTCGGCCAGAAAACGGCATACTCTCGGTAGGTCCTCTGATCTAGGAAGCGCCCCGTCTGCCTGTCTGGGACCCCTTCAATATCAGGATCTGTTGGCAACAGCTCCCAGCCATTATTGTCTTCCAACGTCATCCTACTTCCGCCCAGGAGGATGATCCCGCACTGCTCGCAGTAGAGGAGTTCCAGCACTCGGTGTTGGTTAGCCTCATTGTCACAAAGAATGCGATTCTGGCTATAGAGCCTTCCAATTGGTCGTCCGTCTTCCGGATCGTCGTTGCTGCATCCGCAGCCAGGCATTGTGCAAGCCCAGAGCCCTTCCAGATTCCTGAAGAATAGATGGAACCGGAATTTGGGAAGGTCACTCTGGGTGCCCTCAGCGGCCAAGGCGCGCGCGGCGAAGATCCCGCGACCCGCACACCAACGTTCATGCGCATCCGTGTGAGGGCCGAAGAGGCGTTCAGAGAAATCACCAAAGGCAACAGCCCTCAGTTCGCCTTCTACCGAACACGCGTTGAGCATTCTGCTTCCTATGTCGCCTTCTACAGCGAACGCTGATCCACCGGTTTCGGTGATTTCTCCCGCACTGGCTTCCCTCGATGACACCGACTCAACAGCGACTTGCACAGCATGCAGCCTCTCCTCATGTGATGAGTGCAGTGCATCCGTTACGCGACAGAACGCCAGAGCTTCCAAGTGATCTCTGGCCGGGCGACCCTCTGGAAGTATGGTCGAGCCGGTGACAATCTGCTCTCTCGTCCAATCTGCCCCGAAGAACTCTCTTAGGAACGCTAGGCTTTCTTCCTCCAGATCGCTACCCGGCTCTTCAACGTCAAGTGACGCGC
>CAZDDA010000360.1:0-3182 GCA_964504085.1 uncultured Thermotogae bacterium
GGTGAGCTCGCCCAGGTGGTCCACTACCAAAAGTTCGAGCCCGTGTACCTGCTTGTGAAGCGCAGCGACCTGAGCAATCCGCTCGGAGGATAGTCCTGGCGTATCGTCAACCCATAGCGGCAACTTTGCGATTTGGTTTGCTCCCTGAATGATTCTAGGCCACGCATCCTGGGGAACCTCCCTGAGCATGAGGTTATTCAGATCCACATCAGCGAAACGAGCCAAAGCTCGCAGAACCTGATACCGCGTATCATCTTCCGTTGGAACATAAAGTACGTGCCTGCCTTGTATTGCAGCATTGGTGCAGATATTCAAACACAGTGCCGACTTTCCCATCCCTGGCCGCGCACCGATGGCGGTCAAGATCCCAGGCCACGCACCACCGGTCAGTTCGTCGATCTCGTGGATGCCTGTTCTGACAAGGTTGTCAGGCATCTTGCCCTCTTCCAGATCCTTGAAGACCGGTATAATGGCCGAACCAATTTTTACTGGCCCGTCATTCGAACCCGTTGCTGAGGCCAGGGTAATCGCCCTTCGCGATTCTGCCAGGTAATCGGAAGTGCCTTCGCCAATGTCGGTGAATCCGGTGGCAACTATTTCCTGTGCCGTGTAAATCATCCTACGAGTAAGTGCCTTATCCCTCACAATCATGGCGTAGTGATCTATATTCGCAATGGAAGCAACCGCGTCCGTGAGATTGGCCAGCGCCATAACGCCACCTACCTTTTCGAGATCGCCGCGCTTCTTCAATTCATCACCGAGCGTTACGTGGTCCACTGGAGCATAGCTGCTCTGCAGGGATACTATAGCCTCGTAGATTCGTCGGTAAGCTTCCACATAGAAATCCTCCGAACCGGATAATATGGTTTGGAGTACGTTGAATGCCTCATTATTTAAGAGCACCGCACCAATGCACGCGGCCTCGGCCTGCTGATCATATGGGGGGACTCTCCCCCCCACAGCGTAACGAGATGGCTCTCTTTGTGAATCGTGCCCCGATCCACCTCTTCCGTTATTCATTTATCGCTCCTCCCTCTGTTTCCTCGGACCTTGGCTGCAAGGTCGCTCCCGTGTTGGTATCCTGAGCTTACTGGATGCTTCGCCCTGGGGTTATCCTGCTCCCTCATCGCTGCGTTCCAAACAAACCTCGCCAAATCCTTCTTCATCTTCTTAGGGTTGGCAAAGGTCCAACCGGAGAGTTTAGTAATGAGCCCAGACACATCAACATTGGGGCAGCTCTCATCCAGTTTTTTCGCAAGCTGTTCTGGCCGTTTAACATTGTTCCACATGACCTGTTCGCCAACTCCAGCAACCAGGAATGCATGAGTCTGCATTGCTACCCAAATAGCGACAAGCCTTGGACTTGCATCGGAAGGTGGTCTGGGCAACGGGGAACCTTCCCGAAGGGAAAAAGTCCGCTGGGCCGATGGCGCATCCTGCGCCGAGGTGCCACCCCTATCTTCCTGTTCTTGTTCTTGATCCTGATCCTGATCCTGATCTTGGCTTCGGAGGGGCTTCGGAGGGGCTTCTTCAATTGGCCCAAAATATCCATCTTCGATGTTGTATGGCTCCGCGTATTCCCTCAAGAATGAACCTAGCAATGGAGTCTTCGGGAGTCGCGCCAGCTCCTTCAGTAAACCGATGCGCCTCTTGTCCCCCTGTTTCAATCTGGCCCCAACTTGGTGTGCGGCCATGCGTATTACGAACACCATCTCGGTTTTCTCGTCATGCTCGCAATACCCCAATTTTATTAACTTCTGAAGGGCCTTCGAAGCCCCTTCGAAGGGTATGCCAGTTTCGTGTACAATGAAGGGCAACGGACAATAGTAGAGGCCAGACATGGACGAGTGAGGTCCTGTCATCAGATACAGTGCAAGTGTCTGCGCATTGGTATCCCCGCGAAGGGCCTTGCCCGTTTCGCCGGTCCAAAATTTGGGAGACACTGTGCCGTAGTCTCTCATTGAAAGCCTCCGTTACTTCTTAGACTTGTTGCCCTTACGTCCGCCGTTTCCCGATTTGGGTTTAGTAACTTTCTGGGTAGCTTCCCCTTTTTCGCTGGCTCCGAAGAATTCTGCTGCTTCCTGTTGTTCAAATTCAAGTGCGGCCTGTTTTTCCTCTTCGGACATTTCACCACTGGGCTCCTCGGCTGGGGCCTTTTCCGCTGGTGATTCTTCCGCCTCCGGAGGAGGTCCATCCATATCCCCCTGGCCCACACCGGACTCAGCAACCATGCGTTCCTTCAAGGTACCCATTGTGTTTAGGCTGGCAACCTGGGTGCCCTGAGAACCCGTATCGCGGGGTTGCTTCGCTCCCCCTTCACCATCTAGCATATCCTTCGGTACGACCTGCTCAACGCGCTGCAGCAAGCCCTGATCCCTTCCGGATTCAACCATCGCGACCAGACCAGCAGCACGGTCAAAATCGGGGGATAGATCCCAGAACTTCGCCGACCAGCGTACCGCTGTCTTCTGAGCCATTGCCGGCAAGTAAGTAATCCAGGGAATTCTACGAACCTGTCCTTGGGTCATTAATTTCTCAGACTCATTGTCATCCCATTTTTTGTAGAAGTTTTCGGTGCCGTTACTGTGGTATTCAACGCGGATTCTTTTGTCCCCTAATATCTGATCTCGGTGTCTGTAGATTGCATCCATCGGGTATGGTTGGCCGAAGTCATAGAACCCGTCATGGTACCGGAGTGCCGCATAAACTGCGACCATTTTCCCGCGGGGTTTTCTAACATCCCACGTGTGATTCAAAAACTGATTGGAGCCCAACTGGTGCTCAAAAAAATCATTCTCGTGAACGATGATTGCCTCCACCTTACGCACCAATGGGTCGCGCCTAGCCAGCTTCATCAGTCCTCGGTACTGGATCTGTAGCTGGGTCAGCTTGCGCCACTGCCATTTGCCGTGGTCGTCTTTGTACTTTGATGCGCGTGCCTCCAGGTAAGCCTCACCGAGTGGGCCTTCGAACCTGACACCAAGGGTGGCTGCTTCCAGGACGGAACCCAGCGTTGACTGAGGGTCTGCCTCCAGGACATCCTTGTCAGAGCCAATGTGAGTCTTCGCCGAATTGATCCACGCATCGGTGTCAATTGATGACGGGAGCGAACTTTTTATCATGTCGCGAATCCCTTCGGACTCCAACCATTCTTCAATCTTCCTGTAATTGGGGTGTGCCAT
>CAZDDA010000361.1:0-3170 GCA_964504085.1 uncultured Thermotogae bacterium
TGTCGTGCGCATCCATGTCGGGGTGTAGGAGGAGTCAATGCCACGAGTCGACTATCACCATATTGACGAAGCGGAAGTCATCCGCGCCCTGTCCGAAGCCCACCACGCGGATCCACAGATCGTAAGGGCCGCAGTGGACCTCTGCATCGAGGACCTCCGCAGCAGGGAGGCTATGTCATCTGTGTTTCTGCAGTTGCTCATGTTCTTCTGCGACCAACTCAGAGCTCATCAGTCTCGCAGCAGCACTGAGCGGGGCAAGCTTGTCGAGCGCGCACACGCTCTCGCTCTGGACACCATCCACGCTCTGTGGGGCGATAGACCTGTTGATGTAGGTAGGGAGCTTGGCTCCGCTCTGCGTGGTACAGGCGGGATGAGCCTCCCCCAAACAGTTCCAGTGCCTATCGACATCGAATCGCAAGGAGGTGCCTAGTGCCCGCAATCAAGGCAGTCTACCTCGTGCCCAGAGGAGCTGTCGTGCGATCTGGCCGCATCCACGAGATTGCCGAGACACTGTCCAAGTGCCAGTCGTTCTTCGCGCGACAGGCCGGGATCTCAGTGGAGTGGTCGGTACGAAGAAGCCCGATTAGGGGAGAGAACCCGGCTTCTGCGTACAACCAGTCACACAACCTCGCCGCCGAAGTCCTTGACCCTCTGAGATCGGGTTCCGCCATTGTCGGTGTCTTCTTTGAAGGATCTCTCTCGGAACCTGCCTACGGAACCCTTTCCATGGACAACCTTGCCCCACAGCATTTCGTAATCGCGCAGCCCTACATCTCGATGCTGGGTGGAAGGGGAGACGTTGTCGTGGCCCATGAGATAGGACACACTCTCGGCCTTCCTCATCCCTCCGGCGACGGGTACTCGATCATGGGAGGGATTATTGCCAGCGAGGCACTTGACGAGCAGTCGCTCTTCCCGTGGACACGTCCGCATCTCTCGCGTAGCGAGCGTCGGTACTTGCGCAATAGGTGGATAATCCGTGATGCTGAGAGAGCTGCTTCAGATTTGTGAGCTAGCCGCCGAGACTCGCGAAGAAGCCAAGGAGCTCCGCGAAGCGCTTATCGGCCTGTCCCTCGTAGGTGAAGCGCCACCCGCTTTCGTGGACGCGCTCAGATTGTCAGCAGCCTCGCGGAGTGAGATCGCCACGCCCTTCCCTACACGTCCAGACATGCTTGGCAGACATGGAGTCATAGTCGGAGTGGAGGATAGCTCCGGTCAACCGTTTTTCTGGTCAGATCACCGCAGATCCTGTCTCATTGTCGGCTCAATTGGCAGCGGCAAGACCAACGCTACGCTCAGTCTTGTACACCAACTCGCAGACCAAGGGGCGACCGTCTGGGTCTTCGATCGACGCCATGACTACCTCCCGCTGCTCAAGCAACTGCCGGAGGCCTACGTCATCCCATGGCAGAGCTTCAGAGCCAACATCATGGCTGCGCCTCCGGGCGTCAATGAGGTCCTTTGGTTCGGAAAGCTAGCCGAAACCTTCAGTCATGTATACGACCTAATGGTAGGTTCACGTAGCCTCCTGGAAGAGGTCTTGCACGCCGTGCATCGAGAGGTTTCGCAGAACGGAGGAACCGCCACCTTCATCGACGTCTGTGAGAGGTTCGCCTCCAAGGACTACCTTTCGAATAGGTCGCAAGCCGACGCCCAGTACCGAGGTCGAATCCACGATCGTCTTCGGCTCCTCAGGCGCAAGACCGCTGCCGTATTCGGCTGCGCAACCGGTTTCGACCTGGTTCACCTCTCGACATGTGGACGCGTCGTGATCTTCGATGTGTGTCTCGAGGACACTCTCCGCGACTTCCTGATTCTGACGCTCACCTGGTACATCTGGTGCTTCCGTAACGAGAACCCAGGATGTCATACACCTCTGATCCTCGTCCTTGATGAAGCGCGCCACACACTCCGAGAGCGCCGCAATTCGCTTGAGCATTTCGTGCTAGACATAGATCAGCTCATCACAGGCTCTCGCGCCTTCAACATGGGATTCATTCTTGCCGAACAGATCCCCTCGCAGCTCTCCCCGGCCATCATTAACAACACCGAACTGAAAATCGCCTTCGGCTGCCAGTCTCAGGAGATCAAGTACGTTGCCAACATGCTTGGGCTATCCAAGAGGGAACAGTCAGAGAAACTGCGGTCATTGGACACAGGGGAGTGCATCGTCTCACTTGCCGGAAGCCGGTGCCCAGTTCCCGTCCTACTGCAGACCGATAGATTCCCGTTTGGCGCCGAGCGCATGTCGCGAGAGGAAATGACCGCTGCAGTTGAGAGAACTCTCGCCGAAATCGGCAAATCTGTTGTAGAGACTGTCGAGGGTGAGACTCGTGGCTCGGTCATGGACAGCCTCGGAGCGGACGACATAGCATTCCTTCAGAACGTCATCGAGGAACCTTTCGCTACGTTGAGTGAGCGCATTCGTGCGATTGGCGCCCCAACTGGAGTCCTCTACAGAACTCTAGCGAAGATGGTGAGCGAAGGGTACGTGCGAACTCAGTCAGTTCGCACTGGCGCACCTGGACGTCCACGCAAGCTGGTTGAGCTTACTGCCCTAGGGAAGGAAGTAGCTCGGAAGCACCTTGCCGGAAGCCACATTTCAGTTCACGAAGGTGGCATCCTCCATGCGTTCTGGCTCGGACGATTCCGCGACTCCCTTTGTGATGCACATCACGTTCAGAGCGGTGTCCGCTTGCCCAGTGGGCGGATCCTCGATCTGCTTGTAGACGGGTCGCTCGCCATTGAAGTGGAGGCCTCTGAGAACATCACTTACGACGCGGCCAAGTACCGAGCGATTCTGAAAGAAATCCCACAACTCATCGTCGCAGTCGAAGAGGCGAATGTATCGAACCTTCTCCAGAAACTGCGCAGTGCGGTCGAGAACGGACTCGATGAGCAGGAGAGAGGCCGGGTCCGTCTGGACCACGTTCAGACTGTCCTCAAAGAGATGTCATGACTCGAACGGAGATGGCACTGCTCCGGTTCTTCTCGATGCTCTTCCCTTGCCGCGAGGGATTCATCGAGCTTCGAGCCATTCCTACAGGCCAAGGGGAACGAATCAGGAGAGACTGGATTCCTTGCCGAGAGAAGCACCAAGCTGTTTCCGCAGCGTTGATCCACGCGCAGTCCCACAACGTCTACTTCGGCGTCTGCACTCGGCAACGTTG
>CAZDDA010000362.1:0-3166 GCA_964504085.1 uncultured Thermotogae bacterium
CCAGGCCGGGTTCTCGGAGTCGAGAGAGAGGTACTTCTCACGACGGAATCCGTGGCTGTGGCCCCGGATGATGTGGAGTCTCTCCAGTCTCCGAACGGACTTCGAGACGCCCATAGCAGAGCAACCAAGAACGACAGCTAACCGCCGGACATGGATCGCGTAGTCCTTGGCCTGGCACGCGGCTACCTGGCGGATCACCGCGCGGTCAAGACGAGTGAGCTTCTGCAGATCGTGGTCATGCCGCTCGGCCCATTCCTCGGCTTCGAGCTTCAAGAGCACGGCTTCTCTTCGTGCAGGGTTCATAGTTCATCTTTGGGAGCGTTGGTACTTAAGTCTTTCGGCTGGCTGTGTTCGTCCTCGACGCTCGGTGGACACGTGTGTCCTCTGGCCCGCTCCGCCCAGCAATAAGGAGTAGCTCTTCAGGCAGATCGACCTCGAGGAATTACAACTCGCAAGGAATCCTGCTCCAACGAACGATGCGCCCACCCTGGTTGTCATCAGGCTGAGTACACTCATACGCTCGATCCAAGTACAATGAGATGGGACACTCTGCCGGGATCCGACCGCAAGGGCGGCTCAAGGGGCAACCCAATCCAATCCCAGAGGAAAGCTGACCCCGTATTGACTCGTCGACTGAGAGATGGTCTGCTGGAACTCTGAACGAGTAGACAGTACCGTCGCCGTACCACACCTGAGACGGAAGACAGAGTGCCAGGAACTCCTGGGAGACCTCGGTTCGTGCCACTATCTCCTCAAGCGCATCCACCATCCCAGTCCATGTCGGTAGCCTGGAGTCGGAAGATGTCGCCTGGTTGAGTTCTGCCCGAGTTCGACAGAGTTCCTCGGACAACTCGATGGCCCGATCATGGATCGCGCCGGCTGACCCGAGTCCGAGTTCACGCATTGGACAGCGATGTTCTACGCAGGAGCGAAAGCCCGGTAGCTGTTCTTCGAGTACGTCTAGAAGCGAATCGCGTGTTCCACATCGCCCGAAATCGGCCCTGCAGGAAAGGACTCGGTCAAGGAATCTCACAAACCTCTTGTCTGGAGAGAACTCCTCGCTCTCGTACGTCTGCACGAAAGACTGGACCTCTTGCTCCAGGCAAGGGTCGTCGGCCAGCAAGGCTTTGGGGTCGCGCATTCGACTTGGAATCCATGCTGGGCCATTCATCGCATAGGTAGATGCCGCCGCCAACCCATCTGGCCCAAGCAGATCGCCAACAGCACGGAGTTTCTCCGCAATGACACGGGATTCGCCGAACGTTCGTACTCCAACTCTACTGACGACCCGGCGCTCCGCCTCCATTGCAGTCAGGGATGCTTCACGAAGTCGCGATGGTGGGATTGAAGCAAGCTCGTCGTCCAGACTTGGTAGCTGCTGCATGGTGTCAAGAAGGTCGCAGACGAGCTCCAGTGACGTCAGTTCCTCCACATACAGACATGATGCGAACATGGTTGCAATCATAGTGTCTATGGCCCTAAGCGTTGATTGATTGGCCAAGGAAGGCACCCTGATCGGATCCCGACTCCTGCCCTCTGCGACAATTGCATGACGGAAGGTCTGATACGCTAGGCCTGCAAGCCATCTCATGAGGCAGCGAGTTCGGGATACGGATAGCGTGGAGTGAGCCTGCTCGAAGAAGAGCGCCAAGGTGGCCATCGTGCTGTCCTCTGCGTGGTCTCCGGGGACGTAGATAGCATCAATCAGGGGGTTGTAGAGACCGCCATCCTCAGGAGAAGCGATGCCGCAGACGGACGAGAACACTGGCATCTGGTAGCTGAATGAGCCGAACTGAAGCTGCCTGACAGAAGGAACCTCTTCACTCGCGGTCATCTTCTCGCTCGCGGTGTCTGGAGTACTCGAGCGCTTCACGTGTCAGCGTGAGAAACGCGGCCACTTGCCTTTCGATCTTCGTTTTGTACCTATCAGGAATCGTCGGATCGCTCAACGTATCCGCGAGCAACCAGACTGTGGAATTCCTTGCAGCGTTCTCAGGTCGGCGCCTTGCCAACAGAGCCTCGAGTTCTTGCGGACCAATTGGGGACTTGTAGGCAATCCCCGTTGAGACCCCACTGCTGCCAGTGTCGACTCGCTCCGTTAGCTCCTCCAAAGCCTCATAGACTCGCCTTACAAGCCCGTACGATGGGTTGCAGACCTTGCCAGTCTCAACCTGCGACAAGTATGACTTCGTGATCCCGGCCTCTCTTGCCACAGCGGTTAGCGTGAGCCGCCTCTTCTCGCGCTCCTCACGGAGTCGCCGCCCGATTCTTGTTTCAGCCAACGTTGGCCTCCTGCGGTCCGCGTGTTTCGCTATCGTAATACTCGTAGCTCCAAATGTCAACAGCAGTTGATGTGGTCTGTTCGCTGCGGATCCCAGTCCTCCATGGAGAAAGGGTTGACAGATCAAGGATGTCGGTGTTATACTATCTATAAACTCCGTATCGTTATCACAACACGGCACCGAGCGAAGGCTCGGCACAACCGTCAAACAGGAGGTGCAAGATGCAGTCGGAAGCGGCGTACGCAGAGAGAATCACCGGACTCCCTGAGATACTCCGGCACCTGCGATTCGAGCAGGGCCGCAGGGAAGAAGCGCAGAAGGCAGCGAAGGCAGCCGAGCGCAAGCAGCAAGCACGGCGCGCGACGCCCAGCAAGCCGCAAACACACAGAACGACTCGCTTCTACGGTGACTGATGATCAAGGAACTCGTGGTCGACTGGTCTGCTTCTCTGGATATGCAGAGAGCGCTCGATCAAGGCTGCGCCTACTGCGTGACCCGGCGTATCCGCGGCGAAGAACGTCAGCGTCTTGTTGTGACGCGGGCGAGCCCTAATGTCCTAGAGACCAGTCGACGCGGGTTCGAGATCATCCGGATGCAGCCCGAAGTGGTTGAAGGAATGGACGTTCTTAAGTTCCTGTACCGGCCGTTCGGAAAGACATGGATACTCGGAGGACTGGCGCAGCAAGGGCTGCCGGCAAGCCATGGTTCCATTGCCAAGACATATGGAGCGAAGTGTGCTCGTCTGTTGGCGTCGACACGCGTACTGGTCGTCGGGGCAGGACGAGCCGGCTCGGCAGTGATAGGCGGTCTGCTGCAGGCTGGATTCCTGCATATCACGTGCGTTGACCCAGATCTTGTTGAGGAACGGAACACCATCCTGACTG
>CAZDDA010000363.1:0-3166 GCA_964504085.1 uncultured Thermotogae bacterium
TGGATGATCTTGTTCGCCGGCCGGCCGTAGGCCATCGTCTCCCGAGCGAACTCCTGTCCGCACTCGGGGCAGCGCAGGTCGCCCTCGGTGTTGTCCTGGACGATCTTGTCCACGAAACACTTCACGAGTCGGCCCGGCCCGCCCTTCTGGTACTTGTAGAGAAGACACCCGCAGACCGCGCAGTAGACCCTGATCGTCCGTGCCCCCCGTCGAGAGCTCATTCCGATCGACCCTAGCCGATCGGCGTCGTCCGGCCAAAGGAGTTGCGTGCAATGTCCCCGGAGCTCCCGTACGACGTCCCTGGAGCTTCTTCAAGTGCTACGTTACTGGAGTCGCCCCTTCGTCTCCTCATAAGCCATTGCAGAGGCCGAGCAGGCCCACAGCTAGGGCTAATCCTCCGATTACGACCAGAAACAACGTGTACCAGAAGTGGCTGTCCTTGCAGCTCCATGTTCTTCGGCGTATGTACTCTCTCCGCCCAGTCCTACTGTCACGCCCCTTCCTGTTCATGGATTCGACCGTTTCAGCAACTCTATCGAACCAGTAGAATCCCTGCAGTCCCAAGCCGAAGTGCACTTGTGACCCGAAGATCAAGGCCGCTACGTAGACGTTGTAGTAGCGCGTAGTGGCAACTATGGCAAAACTGCTGACAACGCCTGCAACCACCAGGAGACCATAGGTTCCCGTTTCCAGTGCTACTCGAGCATCCTCGAAGCCGGCCTCACCACCTACGACTCTTGCCGCCGAGAGCCCCGCTGCAATGATTGTCAGCAGCGATATCACCAGAGTTGTGGCGTATTTCACATTCTGGTGATAGAGGCCGAGTGCTGAGTACACGTCCGACCTGACTGAAGCAAGCAGCTGCACAGCGGCAGTCCTGTCTTCCCCCCACACCCGTGCTTTCTCTGCTCCCTCAAGGAACCAGGAAGGCAGCCTGGACTCATCATCGTCACCGCATTCTAGCTCTCTTGTGGGCCCTTCTGCGTCACACATCTTGCCTCCTTCATCAAGCACTACTTCCATCCCTATCGTCTATGACGCATCATTATGATCGCAGACGTCACAACACGTAACTTAGCAAACGCGTACTGGCGGGATTGGCCTCATTGCGCGATGCGTCCCGAGGCAGTTGTGAGTTCTTGCAGCTCAAACCGGATTACGTGCCCTCGAACAGCGGAGATGGGGTATGTGTCCCTCGAATCACCTTCTGATACCTCTACAAGAGATACCCGCAGGCCGCGCAGTAGACCCTGATCGTCCGTCCACTCCGTCGAGAACTCATCCCGCGTGACCCCAGCCGATCCGAGTCGCCTGGCCAAGGGAGTTGCGTACTTCGTCTCCGGGACTCCTCGCGACCGTGATACTCGTAGGTCGATACGTTTTGCGGCCGTCGGAGCCGGAGTGGGGTACATTTCCCTCGAACTCTTGCACCTAGCGCTTGCCCAAACCATCGCGTCGCCATGGGTACTGGACGTTCAAGTTGATCTCCAGTTCAGCGAGCTTCTTCTCAGCCCACGTCACAGCATCACGTACTGCTGCGTCCGGATCACTCGGATCGTATGTCTGCTCTCGGACAACAGAGCTCAGAAGTGATGCACCTGCAGTAGTGTAGCTGGCCCCACGCCCCTCGGGCCGTAGGATCACGGTGAGCCAGCGATTGGCGCGACATACTTCGAATTCACTCAGGTGGCCTGAAGGACTAGCGTCATCGATGAGGACGAAGCGGGAAACAGTGCAAAGCGCGTTGACCTTCTGAAGCAGGTCGTATCCCTTGACATCCGGAATGTCCTTGACGAGGAGAGGTTCGTACCCAAGCCTCCGCACACAGTCTGCGATTCCCGCAAGTCGACGACAGCCTGCTGAGTCGTAGCATCCAAGCAGTAGGACCGTCTTCTCACGAAACGCAGACAGGTATTCGTGAATTCCAAGCTTCCTCTGCTCGGCCTTCTTGGCGAGGGCAAGTGCAGCCAAGACCTCATCCTTCGCTCGACAAGAAGCTGCAAGAATGCTCCATCGTTCCGCGCGACGATCTCCGTACACCTCAACGTGGTCGATCTGCCTCGTCCAAGACTGCCTCTTGGAGGAGAACAGAACTCTGTGGAAAGCCACACTGGCGCGCTCGTTCTTCAGCCTGAACGGAAACGCGCCTTCCAAGGAAATGTTCTCAATCCACGCATCCGCCGCTTTGATCGCTAAGCAAGGCCCGACGTCTCTGAGGGGGCCAGGGGCCCTCACTAGCAGGTCCTCGACACGCGAACTTCCGCAAACAGCATGTATCGAGGTTTTCGCAGCATCCGCATACTCAATTGCTACACCGAATTGTGTCGAAACGTACGCGGTGACCGTTGCAGGCAGTAATGACATGTGAAGCAGTTCTTGCGCTTGCTGAGAGGAGAAGAACTTCTGGCCCTCCGTGGCAAGGATCTCATGGAAGCACTCCACGTAGGCCCGGAGACTCTCTTCAGTTACGTTCACTGCCGCTTCTCGCCTCTCTCAGGTGCCCCTGCAAGTAACCACGTCAGGACCAAGGACACCTTCTGCAGTCTAGGGGCGCCCCGGACTGTTGACAAAGCGGCTGCCAGTTGTATACTCTGTGACCGCATGCGTAGAAGATTCACAAGGACATAGACATGCCAAGAGCGTTCACAGAGGTCGAGAAAGAGACGATCCGCACGAAGCTGATGGAGACGGGCCGTACCTGTTTCCTCCGCTACGGCTTGAAGAAGACGACGATCGAGGACCTGACCGGCCCCGCAGGGATCGCCAAGGCGAGCTTCTACCTGTTCTTCCCGAGCAAGGAGCAGCTGTTCGTCGAGGTCTTCCTGGAGGAGATCCCGGCGATGATGCAGCGGCTGCTCGACGCGTCGTTTCGCGCAACGGACGACACCCGAGAGGCGCTCGTCCGGTTGATGCAGGCGATCGTTCGCGAGATCGAAACGAACGAGATGAGTCGGATGATGCTCGACGACCCGTCGGAGCTGGAGAAGCTCGCGGCCGGTCTCGACTACCCGGCGGTCCTTGAGCAATCCGCCACGGTGTTCACGCCATTGCTGGAGGAGTTCGCGAAGGCGCAGGCCCGCGGCGAGATCGTTCCCGGCGATCCGCTGGAGCTGACCTACGCGTTGGGGCTGATCAAGCTCCTTCCGGTGAACCGCGACCGCATCCC
>CAZDDA010000364.1:0-3160 GCA_964504085.1 uncultured Thermotogae bacterium
ATACGTTCTAGGGCACGAGAGAGCTGAATGATCGGGCCAACCATCGGCTGCACCGGACTCGCTTCGCTCGCCGGTGAGCCGTACGTTAGATCCATCCTCTATCGTAGCGTGTTGCCAGGCAAGTGACTGTGGGGTGGATGGATAGGAGGGTATCATGGATTCAGTGCTTCACTGAATCGCACTATTGACATCTGTCCTGGTTGCCGATAGTATTGGAGTGAGTGGCGAGGGGAGCCCTCTGGAAAGGGGTGTGGGGATGAGCAGGGATGCGCTTCAAGTTCAAGAAGAAGTGGATTGAACGACTCTACTACGAAGACAAGAGGCCGAGTCATCTCTCCCCTCATGTCATCGAAGCCTTCTACGACGTCACGGCGGTAATTGGTGCGGCGGAAGATGAACGGGACCTACGCGGCATCAAGAGCCTCCACTTCGAGAAATTGAAAGGGAAACGCGGGAAGGCTAGCCAACGCTCCCTCCGCCTGGCGGAGCAGTTTCGTTTGATCGTCACTCTCGAACGGGATGATGAAGGGCGATTCGTTTACATCTTGGACATAGTGGACTATCACTAGGGGGACGCAATGGTGGAGAGGAGAACGCCTGCAGTACTCGTTCCACCCGGACGTATTCTCCGCAGGGAGCTTGAAGAGCGTGGGTGGACACAGAAGGATCTCGCGGCGGTCATTGGACGACCAGAACAGACAATCAGTGCGATCATTAGGGGGACAAAGCAGATCACCCCAGAGACCGCTATTGCTCTCGGGAGGGCACTAGGGACCTCCGCGCAATTGTGGATGAATCTTGAGTCCAACTACAGGCTTGGCAAGGCGAGTCACGACGCGCAAGCGGATGAGATCGAGCGCCGGCGACATGTGTATGAATTGGTTCCCGTTCGGGAGTTGGTGCGTCGCGGATGGATCCGGGAGGTTGGTTCGATTGATGACCTTGAATCAGAAGTCTGTTCCTTTCTGGGAATAGAGAACATTGGGGAGTCTCCTGTTCTCGCGGCGAGCTTCAGAGGTACAGAAGGCAAGAGCGCCGACTCGCCTTCCTGCCTTGCCTGGTTGAAACGCGTTGAGAGCCTCTGCAGATCCAGGAAGCTTGCGCCATACTCCAAGGAGCGATTGCAGAGCGAAGGCATTTCATCGCTTCAGCAACTGACCGCCGACGTTTCGGGGATTAGCGCTGTGTCCAAAACACTGGCGCGCTTCGGGATTGCGTTTGCATGCGTGCCTCATCTACCCAAGACTTATCTTGACGGGGCAGCATTCCACTTGCCCAGCGGCGCCCCGGTGGTAGCCCTGACCCTCAGACACGATCGCATTGATGCCTTCTGGTTCACTCTCTTCCACGAAGTGAGTCATATCGTCTTTGGCCATGGCCGAGCGTTTCTTGATCGCATGTCGGCTACGGATGACTCAACAAAGGAGGAGTCGACGGCAAACCGGAGAGCCGCCTCCTGGTTGATATCCCAGGTCCCATATGCGCGATACGTTGCCGCGCACAGGCCATACTTCTCGGAGAAGTCGATTCGCGATTTCGCAGGAACGATTGGTCGTCATCCCGGGCTTGTCCTCGGACGACTGCAGCGCGATGGCCTAGTACCATACAAGAACTTGAGGAAGCTCTTGCCGAGGGTGCGATCGCATTTGCTGATCTAACAGTGAATGGAGCGAACGGGAACTGGCGTTCCCGGCTGGCACGGCCCCTATCCCGATTAGATCGCTGAACCGCAGTAGTGGGGGAAATGAAAGGCCGCGAGGCGCTCCCCTCTTTGGTTGCTTCTTCCCTTGACAAGCAGCCGTTCTTTCCACAATCTGCACACCAGATATTCAATTTGCATGATCCCAAGGGCGGGATATCGCCATGTATCAGCGAACCCTCCAGGCCACCCTCCGAAAGGCGGCCCGGGAATACCCGGTTGTCACCCTGACAGGACCGCGGCAATCAGGAAAGACGACGCTGGCCGTAACTGCCTTTCCAAGAAATGATTATGTCTCTCTGGAGGACCCAGATCAAAGGTCCTTTGCCCTGGAGGATCCCCGCGGATTCCTTGGCCAATTCCCCGGCAAGGTGATTCTCGACGAGATACAGCGCACGCCGGCCCTGTTTTCGTACATCCAGACGATGGTGGATCAGGAGGACCGGCCGGGGCGGTTCATTCTGACGGGATCACAGAACTTCCTGCTGATGAAAGAAATCGGGCAATCCCTGGCAGGCCGGGCAGCGATTCTGCATTTGCTGCCCTTCTCCCTGAGCGAGCTAGAGAGGCGCCGCCCCCTGCCATTGGATCACATCGGAAAGAGCCTACCGAGGGGAAAGCGCACATCCAGTCGCCCATTGATGGATGTTCTGTTCCAGGGCTTCTATCCTCGGATTCACGACAAGAGCCTCGCCCCTCAACGTTGGTTGGCGAGCTACTATCAGACCTATGTCGAGCGAGACGTGCGCGAGGTTCTCAGTGTGGGTGACCTGGAAGCCTTCGGCACTTTCATTCGGCTCTGCGCAGGACGCAATGGGCAGCTCCTGAATCTCTCCTCTTTGGCCAACGACTGCGGCATTACGCACACGACCGCGCGACGGTGGCTGTCGGTATTGGAGACGAGCTTTCTGGTCGTTCTTCTTCGGCCGCATCATCGCAATTTCAGCAAGCGGCTGGTCAAGAGCCCGAAGCTGTACTTCATTGACACGGGTCTACTCTGCTACCTCCTTCGTATTCGGTCCCCGGAAGATCTGGCGATCCATGCACTCCGTGGAAGCATATTCGAGAGCTTCGTTGTATCAGAGTTCCTGAAGAACTGCCTGCACAACGGCCACGAGCCAGACCTGTACTTCTGGCGCGATTCGGCGGGCCATGAGGTAGATCTCATCCTCGAACGAGGGGAAGAACTCATCCCGATAGAGGCCAAATCTGGCCAGACAATAGCGGGTGACTACTACGCCGGACATCGGTACTGGCGTCGTTTGACGAGTCTGCCCGAATCACCCGCCGCACTGATCTATGGAGGTGAGAGATCGCTACGCCGGGATGCGGTCCTGACCTACTCATGGAGTTCGCTGTAGGAATGTGGGGAATCGGGGGGCGCGATCTAACATCTATGAGGCCTCCGTCCGTCAAGGGAAAAAGCCCTCCCACTGCGACCGCGCAGCGGCCGTCGCATTG
>CAZDDA010000365.1:0-3156 GCA_964504085.1 uncultured Thermotogae bacterium
TGGGGTTCACCATCTCCGTGTTCATATGGCCAATCTGCGGCGCAAGATCGAGTCCAATCCCGCTCGACCGCGCCTGCTTCTCACTGAACAGGGCGTCGGATATCGGTTATCGACGGATGTAACCTCGATTGGGAGGAATGCGGTGGCGCCCAGTGGCCAGCCTGTATCGGCTGAATCACTGGGAGACACGATCCACGATGAGATCGTGCCGCCTATGGATGTTCGATAGTCCGTAATTCGGCACCCCTAGCCCTCACCCCTTGTGGGGTATTTGGCCTGCCAATATGGCGCGACACGGCTGCTGAGGGTGTGCGTCCCCACCTTTCGGAAATCCTTACATTTTCTTGATGGTCATGCGAGCAATCTCTACAGCAACTTGATCCGTTTCCTCCTACGCTTGGATGGACGCCGCGTGTGTGAGTCCCTCAATGGGGACGCGGCACCGGCAAAAGGGGGTAGAACATGGCTTCAAGGACATACGTTGTTGGAGCTGGATCCGTCGGCGATGCGCTCATCCGCGAAGCGTCCGCGAGAGGATACAAGGTTACCGCACTCGAACTCGATTTGGAGAGGGCCGAGCATCTCGCACGACTGAAGGGTGTGCAAGTCATCCGGATCCAGGAAGCCTCTCTGGACGAGCTTCGGAAAGGCGGTGTCGCGCGGGCTGGTCTCGTTTTGGCAACATCGAATGATGATGAGCAGAACATGAAGATCATTACCTATGCGCGGGAGCTTGGCGCGGCTCGGATCGTGTCGCTCGCCTCCGATGAGGAGCATCGCGAGATCTTTCTGCATCTGGGGGCGGAGTGCGTGATTCTGCCCAGCCGCATTGTGGCACAGCGTCTTTGTGGCCTGTTTCTCGCTTCGCCCATTGTGTACGATGTCGTCCTAAATGACGGTTCACGAGTTATCCAGATCTTTGTGAACGACGGATCCTCGATTTCCGGATGCTCGCCGGCTGCTATCGAAGGGGCCAAAGAGGCTTTCCGAGTGATCGATGTAACGCGCGACGAGAGGCACTACTCTCCCGCGCAGCTCGAAGCGCTTCAACCCGGAGATCTCATCACGATTTTCATCGCTCAACCTCACGCTGCGGACGTAGCGCTCACCTCGCTTCTCTCTTAGGACTGTGCACTCCACAGACGTCAGAATCATCGTAAGAGATCTCGGCTTGGCCTGCGCGTTGGTCGGGCTAATGTCCGGTGTGACGCTGCTTGTCGCGATCGCATTGGGTGAACCCGAGATGATCTTTCCCTTTGCTGCAGCGACCGTGATTTCGTTCGCCCTGGCAACGGCCACCTACTTACCGCTTCGTAAGGCGCCCGAGGCCCAACTCAAACATGGGTTGATCATTGCCGCGCTGGGCTGGCTCCTCGCCGCCCTGATGGGTGCTCTTCCATTTTTCATCGCCGCTCACGGCTCCTCCGCAGAGGCCATCTCGGCCTTCCGGGACTATGGCAGCGCGCTGTTTGAGTCGATGTCGGGGTTCACCACTACAGGTCTGTCAGTCGTCTCACGGCCGGATTTGCTGCCCCGTACACTCCAATGGTGGCGTTCATTGATGCAGTGGATCGGCGGCGTTGGCATCATCGTCCTGATGCTCGGCTTGACGGCGACTCCGATTCGCCCGGGAAAAGGCATCTTCTTCGCCGAACGCGACGCAAAGCTTCATCCCTCGATTTCTTCGACGATTCGAACGATGTGGTGGATCTATGTCCTGTACACGTTCATCGGCGTGGTTCTTCTTTGGGGCGTGGGGATGGGCATCTGGGACTCGATCAATCACTCGATGACCGCGCTCTCAACCGGAGGGTTTTCGACATCTCCCGAAAGTATGGGTCAGTACACCGGATGGGGGGTGCGTCTCACCATCCTTCTCCTGATGTTCGTTGGGGCAACAAGCTTCGCGACGCACAATGATTTGCTGCAGGGAAGGAAAGACATCCTCCGAGGGAACTTCTTCCAAGCTCGATGGCTGTTCGTCTTTGCTGGCGGATTCGCCCTGATCCTCGTCGCTGAAAACCTATTGGCGCTCCCGCCGGTGTCGTCAGCCGCGTCTGTTTTCCAAGTGGTCTCCGCAGTGACCACAACCGGCTTCCAGACCGAGTCGCTCCGGGCGTGGTCAGAGGGAGCGAAGTTGATCCTCATCTTGGCAATGTTTATTGGCGGGGCGACCGGCTCGACGGCAGGAGGAATCAAGGTCATGCGGGCCGTGCTTCTCGCTCGTGGCATGGGATGGTGGCTTAGTCGAATGATCAGCTCCCCAAAAAAGGTTCTTCAGTTTCGCGTTGGGCACGAAAAACTCTCGCCGGAAGCGGCCAGCTATCGAGTGCAGGGAGCGGCTGTCATCTTCTTCTCATGGCTCGTTTGTACGCTTGCCGGCACGCTGGTGTTGATGCAGGTGATTCCGGACGGCTTCACGTTGGCTGACTCGCTGTTCGAAGTCGTTTCCGCGCAGAGTACCGTCGGCCTTTCGGTTGGCATTACCAACCCGGGGATGTCGACGGTCGCTAAACTTGTTCTCACTATCAACATGTGGATGGGCCGGCTTGAGGTCCTTCCCATCTTGATGCTCTTTCGTGCGATGTTCTGGAGGCTTGACTGATCAATTGAACTTGCTCATCAGAGATGACTTTCGAATCCTTGGCATCGCATGCCCGGCCGATAAGGTTCGAACTCATGCCGTCACAAATCAAGGGAGGCACATCTGCGCTGTCTGGCAATCTAGCTCATGCCTTGATGCAACAAAAGACCTCGCGGGTTACCTGTTTCAACCGTCAACTCAACTAAAATGCGACTGTGTTGAGCAAACGCTACGGGGTGGCCTGCAAGACATCACTAGTGGAGATTTCGATAGTCACTAGACGCACCCGAAGAAAGGCTTCTGTTGCGAGATGCTGCAATCTGGGCGGAGTGTGTCCTCATGGGCGCCGAGTGAACCAACCTTAGGCTGCCGAGCGAGCCAGGTCGTTACCCGAATGCTCTTATGTCGCTCAGACAGTTGTTGCCACAGCTTGCTTTGGTGATACACCGTTGTCTCTCGGTCACATGGCGAACTTAGCGGGGAATCACGTCCACGCGTAGGCGGTTCCTGGCAGGCCCCCTGTTGCCTCATCTAAGAATGTACTTGAACGCTCTTCGTTGCCTCACATAGAA
>CAZDDA010000366.1:0-3156 GCA_964504085.1 uncultured Thermotogae bacterium
CTGAACCGTTCGAGCAAGCACGGCCTGGCGTGTGTCCCCCTTGTGATCCTTGACGCACAATTCCACGAGGGTAGAACTCGGTCCGGTCAGGAGCTGGTTGTGTGCCCAGTACCTTCGATGCTGGGTCGTCGCTCCGGGAGCCCACTCGAGTCGCTCCTCAATGCAGTAGCCAATCGGCTTCCCGTCGACCTTCGTGACAACCATTCCCACTTCGAGGCGCGCGAGATCGGGATTCTGAGAAGACTGGTTCCGGTCGATTGCGACAATCACGGCCTCCCCTTCGATCTCGCGGATCTCGATCGGAGGGCAGTACTGAGATGGGAATCCCGGACTTAGGATGGCATGCCCGTCGTTGAGGAGCCCCATCATGTGTTGCAGCTGCCGGTAGTACGCATGATCGTCCGTCGCCTCAGTAATGCGAGGGATGAACTCGTCGAGTACATCGTTCCAGTCCCCATCGATCATCTCTGGAAACGGATAGAAGTAGCGAATGGCGGTCCAGAGCTTGAACAAGCCGAGAAGGTGTTCCTCCTTCGTCAGATGAGAGCCGGCCGCAAGAGGGCGCTGGAACAGCGATTGGCCGATCAGAGGCGCGCGTGCAAACCTCAAGCTGTCTCGGGCTTCCCAGTCTTCCAGGATCGCCAGGGCGCTCTCCAATGCCACATCGCGGCCCTGACGGAGATCCTCAAGAGACGGCTCCACCGCTACCAGATGGGGCAGCATTTCGCCATCCAGATCCCATGGAACTGAGAGGCGCAGCTGAAACCCAAGGCCACCTGGTATTGAGCAGACGTGGCTTCGGCGCATCGGCTCTGTTCCGACCTCACCTATGACCACGGCTAGCGCAGACTGCTGCAGCGGTGTCAGGTATTCAGCAAGTGCCGAATAGCTCTCCTGATCGACGAGGATTGCTAGGGGCGTACAACAAGTCGGATGCACCGGCACCTCAATCGGTGTGCCCGCTCGAATCCCCCATACTTCTCCGTATGGGCTCGATGCCAAAGGGAGCGTCGGGTCCCGTAACCCCTCATGTATCCGATACCCATATCCTACCGAAGTCGCCCAATGATCGTCTGTGAAGTGTCCGAGGATGCGAGGCAGTGGAACGTCGACGAAAATAGATGATCCGAATTCCACTGCGCCAGCGCGCAAGTCAAGGATGACCCCTTCATACTCCGATTCCCCAATCGTCCTAGCGAATTGCTCCGGCAGGTCATATAGCGAGAGGATTGCCGGTGTGCGATCCGCGGCGCAGAGTACACTCGGAAGAGCTACATGAGCGAACCGTCCGTCGCCGATCGACTCGACTGCTAGGGATGGCGTCGGAATATCCCACCCAACGTCCGGGCGGTGGAGCGCGAAGCTGAGTTTGTCGCCGGCTGCCGTGCGCACCACGACCGTCGCTGCGCTGCCCGGTTGTCCCCGAAGCAAGCGATCAAACACCCAAGCACGCTTCAACGTAGCCGTGCGTCCTGAGGCAACGGGCAGCCACTTCGCAAGGTACTCCTCAACCGATGCGTCGTCAACGAAAAGGACCTCCATCCCGACCGCAATCGCCTCTGTGCCGGGCGCAGAGGTGTCCACCGCGGAGATCACGGCCCGGTCTTCGATCCAACGAAGACGGATAGGCAGGCACGTCGCAATAGGATGCCCGCTTTCATCGACTTCGCCCGGGAACAGGAGGGTAGTACCGCCATCGCTCAGCGTGGCAAGCATGCCCTGCAGCGCAATCGCATACTCCTCAAGCGTTTCGGACGCCTCGACTGCTGGGATGGTGTGCAAGAGCTCTGTCTCCCACGCGTCCCGCTTCTCCGGATCCCGCAACACAGGATGGAAGTAGTAGACCAGCCCCCACATTTCGGCCAGTCCTCTTAACCGCTGAACTCGTAGAGGGAGTATCAGCTCATTGAAGGGAGATAGCTCAAGACTCAGAACGGAATCGCCCTGCCAACAGCACATCAGGATCATCAGACTGCAGCAAGCTACAGCAGCCCATCTCATCACACTCTCCTTTTCGCTCCCGTATGCGGCAGTCTCGAGTGTTCACTCAACCACCGCCCGCGCCACATAGCCATCCTCCTGATGTCCTGCTGCTTCCGAAGCTTTGAGTGATGAACATGTGGTTTCCTCGGTCAGTCCTCAGACGGGTAGAAGCTCAAGCCATCCTAGACACCTGAACTGTCGAACCTCCCTGCCAACGTTGTTCCGACACAACACCAGCTACCTCCTCTCCCGACTTTCTTGGCGCAGGATTGATTCGAGCATCAAGAACTCAAGCTCGTACAGCGACCTGAGTGCGGGGCTGATCTCGGGACTGGATCCTACCATCTGAGCGTCACTAAACGCATACGAGTCAACCAGGACAGCGAAGATCCCTGAGCCGATTTCCGTAGTCACTGCCACCGAGGTGCCGTCAGGCCGTATTGCGGCAGCGTCGCCACCTGTGATGACGAGCCTTGGGAACGGGATGATTGCCTGCTCCGATTCGGGTGCCAGGATTGGGGCATCCTCCTCACTGCCGTCATTGACGATGTCTTGCAACTCCTTGTCCAGGCGGTCTGCGCGCCCGCTGCTGCCAGGGTCCATGAGAGAAGCAACACTAACCAGTTGAGAGTATGGCTGAATCGAGAGGCCAATACCGAATGCGGCAGCTATTGCAGGCCCACACGAATCGCTATTCATGATGCTGTCTATCAGCAAAAGTCGCCCTCCTCCATCAACGTACTCAACCAGCTCTTGCAGCTTGCTCTCGCTGATATTGCCGCTCGGGTTGATCAGGACTACCGCATCCCCGTTCTGCAGAGCCTCTGTCAGCGTTGGCAGCTGAATCGGGATCAATCCAATCCGCTGAGTCCATACGAAGAACGTATTGAATCGTCTTCCTAGTGGTGTATCAGTACTGGGACCAGGTTGTATGCTCGCCTGCGATAGCTCTGATTCGAAGGCTAGCCTCGTCATGTCCGTGTGTTGTGGTGGCAGCTTGTACTGCAAGCGATTCCATTGCTCTAGTGCTGTCGCTGCTGCGAAGAACCCGAACAGAGATGCGCACAAGAACAAGATGAGCACCAAGTTGCGATTCAGCTTCTTCATGAGGACACCCCCCGTCGCTAGAGCTGCAAGTGAGAGGATGGCCAGGGCTGGCCTTACCCACTTGTG
>CAZDDA010000367.1:0-3149 GCA_964504085.1 uncultured Thermotogae bacterium
GAGAAGCCTGGAATACACGCAATTGCCAACGTGGCAATCCACATGAGCGTGGCGGTCCAGGGCATGTACTTCATGAGGCCGCCCATGTTGCGCATGTCCTGCGCGTCTTCGTGGCTGTGCGTCTCATGATACGCGCGATGTAGCGCGAAGATCACACTACCCGATCCGAGGAACAGCAATGCCTTGAAGAATGCGTGTGTGGCCAAATGGAATATGCCACCGGCGTATGCACCAACCCCGACACCTAGGAACATGTAGCCGAGCTGTGATACAGTTGAGTAGGCCAGGACCTTCTTGATGTCCCACTGTTTGAGTGCGATGGTAGCGGCCAGCAACGCGGTGGCGGCTCCAACACTCGCTACCACCAGGCTCGATGCTGGTGCCATCGCAAACAACACATTCGTCCGGGCAATCAGGTAAACACCAGCAGTGACCATAGTGGCTGCGTGGATCAACGCCGAGACAGGCGTCGGGCCGGCCATGGCGTCAGGAAGCCACACATACAGCGGGATCTGAGCCGACTTACCAGTGCAGCCAAGGAACAAGAACAGCGTGATCAGCGTTACTACAGTACCGCCAACCGCGAAGACATGCGGTGCCTGTTCGAAGACCTCGACGAAAGAAAGGCTTCCCGTCGCCTTGAAGATCATGAACATCGCGATTAGGAAGCCGAAGTCTCCGATCCGGTTTACGATGAACGCCTTCTTACCGGCGTTGGCTTTTTCCTCGTCCTCAAACCAGAACCCGATCAACAGGTAACTGCACAACCCAACACCTTCCCATCCAACGAACGTCACTGGGAAGTTTGCTCCCGTCACGAGAACGACCATGAAAAAGACGAACAGGTTCAGGTACGAGAAATACCTGGCATATCCAGGATCGTCCCTCATGTATCCGATGCTGAAGACGTGAATAATCGCGCTGACGCCCGTCACCACCATCAGCATCACGGCCGAGAGTTGGTCTACCTGAAGTGCAAGATCGATTTGCAGAGATCCGGCAGGCATCCAGGACCAGTAGGTGAACACGAATGGTGCGCCGTGTGGGTCACTCGCCAATCCAAGTACCACGAGCAAGGCTACGAAGAACGACGCAGCAAGGACACTCACACCGATAGCCCCCACTGCTTGTTTTGCCTGTGGTTTTAGGAAGACGAGCAGGCCGTTTGCCAAGAACCCGACAAACGGGAGGAGAACGACGAGCCATACCAAACCGACTGAATTCTCCATCATCCGCTCAACAGGTTGATTTTGTCTAAGTTGACCGTCTGCTTGTGACGGTACACGGCGATAATGATGGCTAGACCAACGGCGGCTTCAGCTGCGGCCACCGCCATCACGAAAAACACGAAGACTTGTCCCTCATGCCCGAGTTGTTGTGCTAGAGCGATAAAGGAAAGGTTCACTGCATTGAGCATCACTTCGATGCACATGAACATTATGATCGCGTTTCGACGCAACAGCACACCTGCGACCCCGATGCAGAAGAGAAGCGCCGAGACGACGAGAGCCGGGTGGAGGAGAGCGTATTCCTGATTCAGCATCAGTTACAGCCTCCTCTTCGCTAGCACGACAGCTCCAACTACGGCTGCGAGAAGCAGTACCGAAGTGACCTCGAACGGCACCAGGAATTCTCTGAACAGAGGCTCACTGATTACACGAACGGCGCCCTGTTGTTCGTTCAGCTGTTGGATCGTGCCGGCTGGAAGCTGAAGGTCTTCGGCAGGCGCGATGCGTGTCATTGCCCATAGTTGGACAGCGAGGACTCCACCGATCGCCAGCATCAAGATATGTCCCATCCAACCAGGTAGATCATTGGCGTCCGTCCTGCCCACATTGAGAAGCATGATGACGAACAGGAACAGCACCATGATCGCTCCGGCATATACCAGCACCTGCATCGCAGCGATGAAGTGAGCCTCAAGGAGCACGAAGATGCCGGCGAGTGCGAACATTGTCAGCACGAGCCATAGTGCACTCGCGACCGGGTTGCGCCGCGTTTCACAAAGCAGTGCTGATGCGACCGCTATTGCCGAAAAGATCCAGAAGATGACTACTTCCATCTCTATCTACTCACCCTTGGGATCGGACGGATCCCATAACGATGATTCCGAGTGTTTCTGACCACAAAGGCGTTCCAGGTCGTATACGAATCTGTCGCGCTGATACTCGGAGTTCTCGAAGTGCACTCCGACATGGATTGCCTCTTCCGGGCATACTTCCTGACACATTCCACAGAAGATGCAACGGAATTCATCAATCTCGTAGACCAGCGGAATGCGGTTTCCCTGCTCGTCCTCGCCGGGAACCAGCTTGATGCAGTTCGACGGACATACTTGCGGACAGAGTCCACAGGCTACGCATTTGGGGCGGCCGTTTTCATCGGTCAGCATGCGGTGTGTGCCACGCCACCGCGGCGAAATAGTCCATTCCGGGTCGGTCGTTTCTTCCGGATATTGCATGGTTGCCTTCTTCCGGAAGAAGTGCCTGAGTGAGAGCCCCATACCCTTGAAGCTCGCCCTGAGGTAAATCATGTCTTTCTCAGGACGGCGCACGACCTTGACGTTGATTGCCATTAGTCAGCCACCCCTCTTCTCTGGTGCTGACCCGTCACGAGTCGATCCGAATCCAGCACCCAGAACAGCAAGTAGACGAAGGGCAGGTTGAGAGCAAACAAGATTGCTCCATACAACATGTTCCTGGCTACATTCAGGCTTTCCAGAACCCAGATCCCGCATGCGAGAATCATCAAATATGCGAGGGCTCCGGGCAACAGAATCTTCCACCCCAAACCCATTAGCTGGTCGAACCTGAACCGAGGCAACGACCAACGAATCCAGATGTAGATGAAGATGAACACGAACGTCTTCACTACGAAGGTGCTTCCGGTTACCAGTGTCTTCAAAACAGTCGGTTCACCTTCGTCCCATGTCGTGAACGGCACGTCCCATCCACCGAAGAAAAGCGTTGCCATCAACGCGCCCATTGTCACCAACGCGATGTACTCACCCATCATGAACATCGCGAATTTCATAGCGGAATATTCAGTGTGATACCCGTAGACGAGTTCCGACTCTGCCTCCGGAAGATCGAAAGGCAACCTGTTCATCTCAGCCAACGCTGATATAAAGAACAGCACGAACCCGACTA
>CAZDDA010000368.1:0-3129 GCA_964504085.1 uncultured Thermotogae bacterium
GGCTCCAACGATGACAATGTCACGCTCGTCCATGTCATGCCTCCTTGTGAATCAGTCGCTTACCCGTACGGCCGGCTGCCACGAGATGAGCAGCTTGCCTGTCGAACCCTGCTTTGTGTGTTGGGGCGCACTCTGGCTCAAGAAGGTGAGTACATCCGGTAGCAGCCGGGCTTCGTCAGTGAATACCGTAGCCCCTGTTTCCCAACCGCATAGCTGACAAGACACCTCACAGGTTACCGCTATCTCCGCCATCTCTACTTCCGCCTCCTCCGTTTGTTTGTCCACTGTCGCCAGTTGACCTTCCTGTATCGGCCTGTCCTTCGCTGTCTCTGATCAGCCAGGAAGCTCAGCCAACGGATGACTGGCGGAACAAGCTAGAGCAACGCCTCCACCTTGGGCCGGATCATGCTCTCGGGCAGGGCGCCAAGGCTCTCATCGACCTTCTGCCCGCCTTTGAAGAACAACAGCAGAGGTATGCTCATGACCTGATACCTCATAGCTGTCTGTGGGTTGTCATCGACGTTCAGTTTGCAGAACTTGAGTTTGCCCTCGAATTCCCCCGCCAGTTTCTCGGTAACGGGCGCTATCATGCGGCACGGACCGCACCACGGTGCCCAGAAATCCACGACTACAGGCAAGTCGGATTTCAGGACCTCGTCTTCAAAATCACCGTCCGTCACATCCAGAACCATTCATATCTCCTTTCCTGTCAATTTAGGCGCACGTGTGTTACTCCTCCGTCAGGAGCGCATCGAGCTGGCTCATGAGATGCCCCTTGGAGTGGAACCCGACCAGCTTCTTCTCCGGCTTACCATGCTGGAAAAGAAGCACAGCGGGCAAGGGAGATATGCCAAGCCTCTCAGCTACTTCCGGCTCCTTCTCGGTATCGATCATGACAAACCTGATCCTGTCATGGTACTCGCTGGCAAGTATCTCCACCACGATGCAAAGGGCGAAGCACGAGCCGCAGCTGGTAGTAGTGAAACAAACAAACACCGGAATGTCCGACTCCAGCACCTCCCTGTCGAAGTCCTTACCTGTGATCTGCGTTACCATTTGCCTTCAGCTTCCTCTCCACGCAGATTTGATCCAATCGCTACCGCATCCGCAGCTGGGCTTCGCAGTCACCCGTTAGCGAAAGCCTGAATGAAGGCCTCAGGAATCCGTACCCTGTCTTCCGCCAACCCGAGCTTCGCTCTGGCCTCATGGTAGTCGGTGCCCCCGAACGACTCGTCCGGTCCAAACGTTCGGCACAACTCCTGTCGCAAAGTCTCCAGCCCTTGATTCAGATCAGGGGCATTCAACATCGGCATGACCATAGAGTAGAACGTGTACTTCGAGGCAACCTCGTGACCGCAATTGTCACGCAGCCAGTCGATACAGATTCTGTCGGCTTCATTGGCTGTCATGGTGTTACCCTTAGAATCCGCTCGCTTGAAGCATGGATTGCAAGCGTCGGACCTCTAGCAACCTGTCGGCCATACGGCTGGCGGCTCATAAGGCCTCCGAATCGGAGGGGCGCCACGAAATCAGCAGTTCGCCGGCTGTGCCAATGCATCGGTGCTCCGGCCAGCGCTGTTCGACGAAGGTCATGATTGCCTTGAAGTTACTTGCCTGATCTCCGGGTATGGTGCCCGCTGTGTTCCAGCCGCACATTCGACAAGCCACCTCGCAGTTGACGGTTGTCTCCCCCATGACCTTGCTTCCTCTCCCGCGTCGGTCCACTGCATGTAGTTTCGCATGGACCGCCTTCGGCAGGTCGTGTGAGCCCGGAGACTCACCGTTGGCTTACATGCATTGCAGAATACCCCTGGCCCAAGGACAGTCTCCGCACGGCAACGTGTATTCGTAACAGTCCTTGCGGAAAACAGGGGCCATTAGCGCGAAACACGCCTCCGCGTGAGGACAATCGCCACAGGGCGCGAAGTCGAATCTGTCCACTTGTCTGCGGAAGCTGCGGTACTCTCTAGACTTCCATATATCCCAGAGGTCCTGCTCCCTGACATTTCCGAATGTCACGGCCGTGATGCTTT
The DNA here is from genome assembly GCA_964504085.1 of uncultured Thermotogae bacterium. Taxonomy (GTDB): domain Bacteria; phylum Bipolaricaulota; class Bipolaricaulia; order UBA7950; family UBA9294; genus CAZDDA01. Next base: position 2,034 of record CAZDDA010000368.1, read on the forward strand.
TCTCGCGCCCGTTCACGTAGCATGTGTAGCTGTGGTACAGGTTGTTGCATGGCCTCACGTAACCATCCCAACTAACGAAGGCGATCCTGTCCCTGATGAATCCGCACTCGCGCTGTGCCCTTGGAATGATGGGAGGGAGATCGAGATTGATGTTGAGCTCTCCCGCCTTCCTGCTTGCCTCTTCGAACACCTGCGCCGTCCGCGCAAGGCCGTCGCCGTTCCGTGGGATCAAGTTCTTGAAGCTCATACAGACGTTTCTCGCCCGTGCCTTCGCCACAGTCTCGTCCAGGAGCTCGAATTTGCGGCCTATGTCATGATCATAGCCGCGCACCTGACTCCACTCCGGCTTCTTCGACCTGAGCTTGTCCTTCAAGGGCGGCACCCCGAAGAGCGCATTGGCGTAGTTCTCCACATCCAAGGAGTCAAAACCGAACTCCAGACCACGCCGTCCGGCTTCTGTTTTTGCCTCCCTGAACAACTCGATAGCCTCATCGGAGTTGAAATCGTAGAGGACCTCTTCCTTCATCTCCTCGGTATGGGGTAGCAGGTTGGAGACGATGATGAAACCAACGCCGTGTTCGGCTGCGAGTTCCAAGATATCGGGTAGCTCCTTGATGTTCCTCTTCATCGCCACGAATTCGATGCCGATCTCCGGACTACTGCTGTGCAGCTCTGCCTTAGCCGAGTTGAGGAGTTGGATTCCATGGAGAACATCGTCGAGTCGTGCACCTCTTCTGATCTGTGCGTACGTATCGGGGGTCGCCCCGTCGATCGAGACTACGACGTGATCCAGCCCAGAGGATACCAGCTGCCTGGCGACGTAGGAATCGATCAACGTGCCGTTGGTCGTGAGGCTGAAGATTCCGTGATCGGGCAGGTGTTGCCTGCCCAACCGGATCATGTCGAAGACGTTCTCATTGAGCAGAGGCTCACCAATGCCAATGATGTTGACGGATTCGATATGGGGCAACACCGGCAACAGGGCCTCGTAGGTCTCCATGGTCATGTTGCCTATGTCTTCGGTGAATGCCTTCCTCATGCACATGATGCAGTTGAGATTGCATTCCGTTGTTACCTCAACATTGAGCTTCCTGAG
>CAZDDA010000369.1:0-3124 GCA_964504085.1 uncultured Thermotogae bacterium
CACCAATCTTGAACGCCTGATCGTTCAGGTGAAGATCCCGGGTCATCTCATCGGCTTCCTTGAGCGACATGCCGTAGTTGTGCATATAGCCCACAGCCTTCTGCGCCATCGTGCCGCCGGGAACCCCGAACATCTTATCGAGTGCAAGCGACGAATGCACTGCGGTCTTACCTACCCGCCCCAAACCATCTCCCGTACGCCGCAACATATCCTCGATCCCGACACCACCCTGGGCAAACGTCTGGGTGATCGCCTGCACTTCTTCCTTTGACACACCCACGTACCGCTGCAAGCTTTCCTGTAGCGCGGAAAACGCAGCTATACCCTTACGGCGAACACTTCGCACCCCATAGTCAAACGCGGACTCTAAGGTATTCTTGATTTCCCCAGCCTCTTTCCTCAACCTATCTCGATATATGAAGCCAACAGCCATCGCGGCAATTCCCGTAGCCATGACCGCCCCAGGCTTCGGCAGATGGAGCTTACCTAGAAAAGAACCTGCACTAGTCTTCAACGTATTAATCTCCCGGCGAACCCCTTTGGGAAGGGGTTTTCTTTTCGCCAGGTCTTTTTCCTTCTTTTTCTCCTTGTCTCTTGCTCTCTCCTCGTTCCACGCACCGAACCCAGAAGTGCTCTGCGACTCCAGCGCCTTCGAGATGTCTGCAATACCTTTTTGAGACCCTTGAGAAGCCTGTACCAGCCCAGCAAAGCTCTCCGTCGTCTGCCCGAGAACCTTGGTGAATAAACCCGACATCGCCGTTACCTGAGCGGTAAGCTCGTTGGTCAACGAAGTCGCTGCCTCAAACCCGCCGCTACCGTACGTAGACTTCAGCTCCGCAAACCCCTTCGACAGAGAGTCAACAGTATCCTCGAAGTATTCCTGGTGCTGCTGCGACAGACCAGCGATAGTTTCACCAAGCTCAGTGAACTTGTATTGAACCCTATCGAGGTCTTCTAGGTAGGCAACCGTCATTGATTCGCCGCCCCCGAAACCGCCGCTTCCTTGGATTTCATAATCGATGCCTGCACATGCTCCGCACTAACCTGAAAAGACCCCATCGCCTCTGGCGCATACTCTAAAAACTCGTCAACACCCTTCTCATCAATTACCAAATCTGCAATTTTGTTTTGCTGCTTGTTGACCTGCCGCTGCATCTCCTCGATCTCTTTCCGTCGCTCGGGGTCCTCCATCGCAGCACGCTCACGCTGCTTTTTCGTTCCGATCTCCAACGCAGGAATAGGACCAAGCCCCTTAGTCTTCAGGTCCTCCAGTTCCGCCTTCATATCAGCAAGCTCCGCTTCAGCTTTTTCTACCTTGTTTACAATACCTGAAAAATCAGCCGTAGCAGCCACACGAACTTGGTCCCCGAAAACCTTGACGATTTTCTCCGCCATTGTACCAGCAAAGTGTTTTCCCGCTTCCGAAGTAGAGTCAAATCCGTCAGAAATAGCTTGGAACTGAAGATCCTGCACAGACGTAATCTTATCCATGATGCGATTAGCTTTAGCCTCGTCCCCGCCAGGAAGCTTGTTGATCGCCCACTCAAGCAACGCAGGTAAAGACCGAATCCCCAAAATAATCGTACCCAGCAATCCCCCGAGAATTTGCAAAATCCCCTGACCGACAGCCATCATTCCCTTGATCAAATCCCGTTGGTCCTTTTGAATCTCAGAAACCTGTTCACCCTCGGTCTTAAATGCGTTCTTCAACCCCTTCAAAGTCTTCTCAGACCCCTCCACGCCCACCAGGAGCCGGCTGAATGGTCCCTTAGCTGCTTCGTCTACAAAAGTAGTCGCCGCCTCACTCTTGAGCCCCTGTTGCTTCCAGAAGGCAATCTGAACCTCGCGGGACGCGCCACCGACGTTCTCCTCCTGAATCGCGCGCATCGCATCGAGCATCTGGATGAAGAAACCGGATTTGTCCCCCTCTTTCACCCGAGACCACCCCTCCTCTAAACCCTGTAGACCAGTATACCCGGAACCCAACCCCATCTTCTCAGCCATTTGCATCTTCACACCAGTAGAGAACCCGGCAATACCTGTTGCAATACCAGACGCCGCCGTGGTCGCTAGCTGCCCCGCGTACCGCTTGTCAAGCCCCATATTCGTATAGTGCTTCTCAAGTTCCGACGTGAGGCTGACCACCTCTTTCAAGTCGATTCCGTACTGAGCCACAGCCGAAGACCCCGACATCACAGAGTCAATAAACTTGTTGATTCCCGCCCCGCTCTGCTGTGCCGCCAAGCTCAAATTAACTACGTTAGACGCAGCACCCTTCAACGAATCCCCGTAGTCCTGAGTAAGCGAGATAACCCGCTTCATCGATTCACCAGACGCCAAGTTCAAGTGCTTATCCAACCCCAACGAAAGAGAAACCGTATTTGCCCCAACCTTACCCAGCTTCTTATCAAAAGCCTCCATCATCTCGGTGGCGTTGTACCCGGCGTCCACCATCTGCTTCATCGTCGCCTGGATCTCTTTTCTGCCTACGCCGTAGTAGAACTGCGCGTTCTCCTGGAAGTTATAGAACCAGTTCCTAGCCTTCTTCATCGGACCCGTGAACAGTGCGTCTCCGGTAGCCTCTAGTACATTTTTGACCTCCCCCTTTTGCGCTCTCTGACGATCTTTCTCCTTGTACCCGAGCATCACCGCTGCCAAGGCGCCTCCAGCGATTCCACCGCCGATCACACCGGACGTCGCCCGGGAGATTGTACTCAGCACGCCAGACTTGGCGGACTTTGCCTCTTTTATAACCAAACCCGTAAGACCCTTAATCCCCTTCTTCGTTTGCTCTTTCGCCTCATCCAACGCCTTGAGCTGCTTCTTGACATCCTCGATCGTCGCAGTGGTCTCCTCGCGGAAAGCCTTCATGGCTTCCATCGCCTCGTCATCGACACCCACGAGCCCGCCACCAGGCAGAATGTCCCCAACACGCTCCGCTGCCGTACCCGGCGCCGCACCCGCCGGGAGCATTCATAACATTAGGGATATTGGCAAAATTATCTGAAATGACTTTGCTGTGCTTGGAGATGTCCTCTACGATATTAGACGTAGATAGCAGACTGCGCCGCAACGCATCAAACGAAGTCGCCAAAAAGGTATTGAGAATTGCTAACGAAGACGT
>CAZDDA010000370.1:0-3119 GCA_964504085.1 uncultured Thermotogae bacterium
CGGCCATTCCCAGGGCGAGACTGCGCCGGGACAGATAGAGGAGTGAACAAACGGCAAGCGAAAAACCGAACCAGATGAGCATAACTCTCCATTCACTGCGGCGATCGTCCGGCAAGGATACCCAATTTGGCGGCAGCCGCCAACGCCGCTCGGCGGTTGAGGCAGTGTTTTCCGTGTAGGATAATCGTCGTTAGGAAGGAGGCAAGGACGATGGACAGTCTCGAACAAGCGATCCGTGAGGGACTGGTTTCCAATAAGCTTCCGTGTGCGCAGGCGTTTGCCGTGGCCGCCGCGCAGCGGGTGGAACCGATCAGGATCGGCGAAGAGGCCACACGACTTGGGATCCGGATGTGTCGCTGTCAGCTCGGCCTCTTTGGCTACGAAGACCAGGGCAAAAAGAGCATTGTGCAATCTGCCTCATCGGTCTCCGCTAGCCTGCAGGAGGCGATCCGAGCGCGCTTGGTCGACGGCAGACTGACGTGCCTGGCGGCGTGGGACATTGCGCAGGAGCACGGTCTTCCCAAACTGGAGGTTGCCAACGCGGTGGAGGGGCTGAAGCTCCGCATTTCGGCCTGTCAGCTGGGCTGCTTTGCCTAGAGCGAAACCGGATTCAAAGGGGCTTCTCCTGCGAGGACCGCGAGGACGTTGTCCACCGCGATCCTTGTCATTGTACGACGGGTCTCCTCGGTGGCGCTGCCGAGATGGGGGAGTAGGACGACCCGCTCTCGAAGTGCTAAGAGCTCTGGATGGACCTGTGGCTCCTGTTCGTAGACGTCGATTCCCGCACCGCCGATCTTGCCCCGTTGAAGAGCCCAGGCCAGGGCTGCCTCATCGACGATCGGTCCCCGTGCGGCGTTCACCAAGATCGCGGTCTTCTTCATGCGACGAAATGCCTCCCGGTTGAACAGGTGGTGAGTTTCTGGAGTGAGCGGCGTGTGGATCGAAACGAAATCGCTCTCGGAAAGGAGCAACTCGAACGGAACCATCCTCACCTGAAGCTCTTCCTCAACGGCTTCATTTCGACGGTGATCATGGTAGAGGACGGTCATGGCGAACCCAAGCCGTCCGCGCCGGGCGACCGCAGTGCCGATTCTACCCATTCCCACTATGCCGAGGGTCTTTCCGTGGACATCCAAGCCCAGGTGTGGCTGGATCAGCTCCCAACCCTGATAAGCACCGCAACGAAGGTAGGTATCCGCTTCCGGGACGCGTCTCGCTGTCGCTAGGAGCAACGCGAAGGCAAGGTCGGCCGTCGTTTCGGTGAGGACTCCCGGAGTGTTTGTCACGACGATGCCTGCGCTCTTCGCTGCGGCGACGTCGATATTTTCGTAACCCACCGCGATGTTGGCAATAATCCTCAACTTCGATCCAGCGGCAATAATCTGTTCATGGATATGGTCCGTGAGTAGACAGACGAGCGCCTCAATCTCGCCGATCTTGTTGAGCAGTTTCTCTTGGGGAATCGGGCCGGGAACCTCTCTCGTCTCGACGGTGTGTCCGGCGGCGCGCAATCGATCGATTCCTTCCGGAAAGATCCGTTGTGTGACGAAGACTCTAGCCATGGGATTGTCGCTTGTCTTGATTGGGTATGGCCTGGCGGGCCAATCTGTCACACCGCTCGTTCTCCTCGTGTCCGGCGTGCCCCTCGACCCAATGGAAGGTGACCCGGTGACGGCCGACCAGCCGATCGAGCTCGTGCCACAATTCCTCGTTTTTCACCGGCAAAAGCCGCTTTCCGCTCTTTCGCTTCCAGTTGTACTTTTTCCAGATGGCAAGCCATTCGGTCATTCCCCTCTTCAGATACGTGGAGTCAGTGAATAGATCGACAACGACTGGTTCCTTCAGTGTCTTGAGTGCTTCAATCGCGGCGGCAAGCTCCATGCGGTTATTGGTTGTCTGGCGCTCGCCACCCGAGATTTCCTTGCGATGCGTGCCACTAATGAGGATTGCTCCCCACCCCCCCGGTCCTGGGTTCCCGCTGCAGGCGCCATCGGTGTAGATTACCACTTTCTTCACGGCGAGTAAGGTATAGCGGATTGGTCTTCTCTTGTCCAGGTTGCGGCTGCAGCGCTTCCTGGTTGCAGATAGACTGGTACAGGAGCTTGGAAGCAGCGCAGCAAGGAACCGATGACTTCGAAGGATTTTCGTCGTAGAGTGAAATTGCGCTTACATCCGACCTCTTGGCTCCTTCTGACCTCTCGCGTACCATCATGCAGTTCACCCTTGGCTGAGCCGCGCGGCGCCTGCCACGCGGGAAGTTCCGGAAGCGCCTCTTGCGAGGTCGACAGAGGTGATTCGCGTGCACTTGACAAAAAAGTGGACCTGTGCTAGCGTTGATGGGTTGTTGGTAGTGGTGCAGTCGTTTTAGTTTGGAGTACAGATTGTTCTGATTTCCACTAAGAACGTTCTGCCCCGATGAGACATCCAGCAAGAAGGAGGAGTACGATTATGGCAGAGCGTGAAACCGGTACTGTCAAGTGGTTTAACGACTCTAAGGGCTTCGGCTTCATTGCCCGCGAGCAAGGCGAAGACGTATTTGTACACTTCACCGGCATTCGCGGCGAGGGGTTTCGATCGCTAGACGAAGGTCAGAAAGTGGAGTTTACAATCGTCGAAGGCCAGAAAGGCCCTCAGGCCCAAGACGTGGTAGCCATATAGCCTAGTGGCGTAAAGCAAGATAAGCTTCAAGTACGGCGCATTGTCAAAATGCGCCGTGTGTTTCTTTGGTAGATCTTGACCAGGAGTCAGGCGCAAGATCAACCGTTGAAGCGGTCAGTAGTGGTACTGCATATGTGTGGCGAGGGGTCCACACGAACAGGCAGTCCGTCAAAGGAAGAGAGGAATGCTTAATTCACGGCAGCAATCCAAGGAGCGGCTAGAATAGCTGAACGATCTTATGACGCACTTAAAAAGGATGTGGCCAGAGGAAGATTGCCCTTCCTGCCGCAAGCTGAGTTAGTCTCTTTTCTTTGTGCATTCCTGTCCAACGCTCTTGATGCATCTTCTCATTTCTGTAAATCGCGTCGCTCCTATTCCCAAAATGCCGATGCTTGACAGAATCAGCAACCAGCCAACTACATTCAACGGGGTGGAAACAAAAAACTTGATGAGCGATATCC
>CAZDDA010000371.1:0-3115 GCA_964504085.1 uncultured Thermotogae bacterium
CTCGGGATTACCGTGGATGTCCGTTCTCCTACGCTTCTTCCTGCCTATCAGTAGGAAGCTCAATCAATTTCAGTCTGAGCAGTTTCTTCGCCCGGGCGTAGATGTCCTTTGTATCGCCCTCTCTTTGACTTGTTCCTGGCTTCTGCTGTTCTTCCCGGCTCTGTGCCTTTGCGAGAGGAAGGGGTTTCCCTGTCGGGCTATTCAGGCAGGCCAGATAGCGAAAAACCATTGTTTTGTCGCTTATTCGGGTTTTCTGAACAGGAGCGCAGCATTCTGACCGCCAAAGCCGAACGAATTGGTCAGTGCCACCTCTATCGGCATTTCCACTGACTCCGAAGTGTAATCCAGATCACACTCCGGATCGGGATGCTCATAGTTCAGCGTTGCCGGGATGAAACCGTATTCCATAGATAGAACGGCGGCAATGGCTCCCACGCTGCCAGCAGCACCGAGGAGGTGGCCGACTTGTGATTTGGTGGCACTAATCTTGACCTGGTAAGCCGCGTCTCCGAGGGCTGATTTGATCGCTGCGGTTTCCGCGCTATCGTTTAGTGGGGTCGAAGTCCCATGGGCATTGATATACTCAACTGCTTGGGCGGGCAAACCCGCCTGGTCAAGCGCCACACGGATCGCCCGGGCAGCTCCTGCACCGTCCTTGGCCGGCGCGGTGATGTGCTCTGCATCAGCGCTCATCCCGAATCCGACCAGCTCAGCATAGATGTGTGCCCCCCGTGCCTGCGCGTGCGCAAGTTCCTCCAGGATGAGCATCCCAGCCCCTTCGCCCATGACAAAACCGTCCCGATCCCGATCGAACGGCCGCGACGCACACTCCGGCCGATCGTTCCTCTTGGACAACGCGCCCATTTGCGCGAAGCCGGCGTAAGCAATCCGCAGGAGGACCGCCTCAGCACCGCCGGCAACTGCACAATCCAGCGACCCCGCACGGATAAGCTCACCGGCCATCCCAATCGCGTGTGCCCCGCTGGCACAGGCAGAGACCACACCGAAGTTCGGTCCACGCAAGCCGTATTCAATCGCAATCTGCCCTGCAAGAGCATTTGGCATCAATCGAGGAACAAAAAAAGGGCTCACTCGCCGCGGCCCGGACTCCATCAGAATGGAAAAGGTAGCCTCGATCGTCTCCAACCCGCCAATCCCGGTTCCAGCAATCACTCCGGTACGTTCCGGATCAAGGTCGCTCGGAGAAAACCCCGCGTCAACGAAAGCAAGATGCGTTGCTGCTAAAGCAAACTGGGTGGCACGGTCGATCCGCCGTGCTCGCCGTTGGTCCATATAGACAAGGGGATCGAAATCGACGATCGGAGCACCAATCAATACATCGATTCCGGCCAGATCGATTCGATCGTCCACACGGCGTACCCCGCTGTGACCGGCTCGAAGAGCCTTCCAGAATGTCTCCTTTCCAGTTCCAATCGGGGTGATCGGTCCGATCCCGGTTACCACTACCCGCCTAGGCAAATCGCTCTCCCACGCGTTCCTGAGCTTGCAGACACGCCAGCTCCAGGCGAAGCGATTCCGTCTCCGGATTTAAGGAAAGCGCTTCTTCAACCTCTTCACGCCGCTTCTGCACGACAGGAAGGTCGATCTCCGTTGCCGGAATCGCCTCTCTGGCGAGAATCGCCACCCCCTGTTCGGTGACACGGAGAAGACCGGTGAGAACAGCAAAGGTATGCTCTTCCGCGTCAGTCTTTATCCGCAACGGGGCTGCATCGAGCTCGGCAAGAAACGGAGCGTGGTCCGCCATGACGGCAAACTCTCCGCTCGGAGAGTGCGCGACCACCATCGTGGCCTCCCCCTCAAACAACAACCTCTCAGCCGATCGCAGTTGGCAATGCATCATTAGTTGATGCTGAAAACTATAGGGACGAACCGAGCGCACGTCAAGGGCTCAATACGAGGTGACGCACATACCCATCCACCACCTCAGCTGCCAGATGTTCCTCCTCTAGGGTCAAGTGGACCACTCCGGTACGCTCGAGTGGAAGGCGAAGAAGGAAGTCAAGAGTCAGGGCAAGTCCACGACTGATCTGGGTCCCCTCGCCATGTGAGCACTTCCGGCAAAGCACCCCGCCGTGTCGACTCACGAATACGAACGGTCCCTCCTGTTCCCCGCATCGAATACAGGCACCAAATCGGGGTCGGTGGCCCAACAGCGTAAGCAGTTTCAACATGACGGAAAATCGCAGACAACCCGCGGGCAGCCCGTTCTCCAGCAGTTTGAGAAAAGAACCGAATAGAGCATAGACTTGTCCCTCCGGTTGATGAGGCGAAAGGAGACGATCGAGAAGGGACCCCACGGAGAGAGCGGCTGACACGGTATCCATGTCGCTCTTCAGTTTCAAAAACCCTTCCAGCAGGGTCCCCTGGCTTACAAGATCTAAACGGGACCGCTGATAGAAGACCACCTCAACCTGATTGAGTAGATCGAACACTCCTCCAAGTCGCGAATCAAGGCGCCGCGCTCCCTTGGCGATTGCAGTGCGCTTGCCCAACCGCTCTGCAAACAGAGTGACAATCAAATCAGACTCTGCGAAGTCGCGGATCCGCAGTACGAATCCGTTTCCCCGAACGAGCCCCAACCTACTCCGGCGCCCCTTCGAGAATGGAGACACTGCTGCTGGCACCGATCCGAGTGGCTCCGGCTTCGATCATCGCCGACGCTGTTTCGTAATCACGGATTCCACCGGCTGCCTTCACCCCCATTCTCTCTCCTACGGTCTGGTGCAACAGCTTGACGTCCTCTACAGTAGCGCCACCAGGGCCAAAGCCCGTGGACGTCTTCACAAAGTCCGCGCCTCCTGCCTTGGCAAGGATCGAACCTGCCACCTTCTCAGCGGTTTCCAGCAGGGCCGTCTCCAGAATGACCTTGACCAGGATCGACTTGGGCGCCTTTTGGGCAGCGGCGCACACCCCTTTGATGTCCTCAAGAACTGTGGCGTAATCGCCCTCCTTCAACGCAGCGACATTAATGACCATGTCCAATTCGTCAGCCCCAGCCGCAATGGCCTTTTGCGCCTCAAATGCCTTGACGTCGCTCGTACTCATTCCATGTGGAAAGCCGATGACTGTACACACCTTGACCGATGAATCCTTG
>CAZDDA010000372.1:0-3115 GCA_964504085.1 uncultured Thermotogae bacterium
CAGCCGATATCGACAAGCTTGCGCACTTCGTCATCTGTTTTGTACAAGGTTTTCAGCTCAGTTACCTTCTCAATCGCAGTCCGCAGCTGGTATCCGTAGGGAATCAGTTTGGCCAGACGATCGGTCTTTCCGTAGGGAACTCCCAAAACGCGCCCGACGTCTCGAACCACACTGCGAGCGGCCATGCGGTCAAAGGTAGCAATCTGAGCCGTTCGCCGCGGGCCACCAGGAACATCGTACTTCTCTCGGACGTACTCGATCACTCGATCACGGCCCTTGGCACAAAAATCAATGTCGAAATCCGGCATACTGATCCGATCCGGATTGAGAAATCGCTCGAAGATCAAGTTGTACTTCAGGGGATCAACGCTGGTGATGCCGAGGCAGTAGGAGACGAGGCTCCCCGAAGCGGAGCCTCGACCAGGGCCTACCGGAATGCTGCTTTCCCGAGCAAAACGAACGAAGTCCCAGACGATGAGAAAGTAAGTGGCGTAGTTCATCCGCTCAATAACCGCAAGCTCTCTATCGAGCCGTTCTTTCACCTCATCGGTCAGAGTCCCAAAGCGCACCGCTGCACCATCGTATGTAAGCGTACGCAGGTGAACATCCGGTGTTTCCACTCCTGGCGGAAGCTCAAACGGCGGGATCATCGTGGCACCCAAATCAAGTTCCAGGTTGCATCTCTCGGCAATCACACGCGTGTTTTCGATCGCCTGTGGGAACTCGCCAAACAGTTCAACCATCTCTTCGTGGGTACGGAAATGGTAACCTTCACCGTCAAAGGTGCGCCGGTCAGGATCGGAAAGTTTCTTGTTGGCGCGAATATTCAGCAGGACCTCGTGAGCCAAACGGTCCTCCGGGTGCAGGTAGTGAATATCGTTAGTCGCCACAAGCGGCAAGTCCAAACTCTGTGCCAGCTGAACAAGTTGTTCCTGCAGAAGTCGTCCTCGTTGCGTTCCATGATCCTGGAGTTCGATGAAAAAGTTCCCCTCTCCGAAGATTTCGGCGTACTCTTGCGCCGCGGCTCGGGCCTCCTGTTCGCGGCCGGCGGCGAGAAGGCTCGGTATTTCCCCACTTTCGCAGGCAGACAGGGCGATGAGGCCGGTGTGAAAGCGCTTGAGAAGATCCTTGTCGGCCCGAGGCTTGTAGTAGAACCCTTCGGTGTGGCTCCGGCTGACAATAGCAAGGAGATTTTGATACCCCTGACGATCGGCAGCCAATAGAACCAGGTGGAAGTACTTCTTGCCGAGGTGCGCTCGTCGCTCGTGTCGGCCACCCGGAGCAAGATAGATCTCTGCTCCGATAATCGGCTTAATCCCGCGTTTCTTTGCCTCCCGATAGAGCTTGATGACTCCGCTCATCATCCCGTGGTCGGTGAGAGCCAGCGCGTCCATCCCGCAGGAAGCAGCGCGTTCGAGGAGTGCAGGGACCTTGCACGAGGAATCCAGAATGCTGTACTCAGAATGTGTGTGTAGGTGAACGAAAGTACCCGCCAACAGTCTCAATCCCCTTCTACAAAGATGACCTTCTCTTCGTCCGGTTGCACCAAGCCGAGCAACTCTCGCGCCTTCTGTTCAATCATCTCGGGGTCATCCTTCAAGGCAAGCCGAACCCGCAACTGCTCCTGGGCAGCAAGGGCCTCCCTCTCCTGTTGTACGAGAACAGACAGCTCATCCTGAAGCCTTCGCATTTCGAAAAACCGGCCGAGAAAGAGAGAAGCAAGCAGGCCAACAACGGCTACTACGGCAAAAAGCCACATGCGAAGATGCGCCTTTCGCGGATGGCGCTCCCTCGCAGAATACCTGCTTGCGCGTGCCCGCATCTTTCCCTCACCCTCGTAAATCTGTGAAAACGTCTATCGTCAGGGATGAAACCGCCGTGGCCAATCGGCTAATTCCAGCTCGAACGCCTCTTCAATCCGCAAGAGCTGGTTGTACTTGGCCACCCGCTCGCTGCGGGAAATCGATCCGCTCTTCAGTTGGCCGCATGCTGTACCGGTTGCCAGATCGGCAATCGCCGTATCCTCGGTCTCTCCGGAGCGGTGCGACACCACGCAGGTGTAGCCGGCAAAGTGCGCCATGCCCATTGTGGCAAGTGTCTCAGACAGTGTACCAATCTGATTCAGCTTGATCAGGATCGAGTTGGCAATTCCCACCTCGATCCCGTGGTGGAGACGCTCTGGATTGGTGACAAAAACATCGTCTCCCACAATCTGGACCTTCCCCCCAAGCCGCCCGGTGAGAAGCGTCCAGCCCGCCTCATCATCCTCCGCCAACCCGTCCTCAATGGAGACGATCGGATACGCGGCAACCCACTCTTGGTAGATGTCAACAAGCTCCTCAGCAGAGAGTTTCTTGGCGCTACCCCCGATGGTGAAACGGTACGTTCCCTCGTAAAAGCTAGTTGCTGCGGCATCGATCGTCAGCGCGATGTCCTCACCGGGACGATAACCACTTTTCTCAATTGCCTCAACAAGCAGAACCAACGCTTCCCGGTTGTCGCCAAGGTCGGGCGCAAAACCACCCTCATCACCGACCGAGGTAGAAAGCCCCTTCTCTCTTAGTACCCCCTTCAGCGTGTGGAAAACCTCGGAGCAATAGCGGACCGCATCGTAAAATGTTGAGGCCCCAATCGGAATCAGCATGAACTCCTGGATGTCAACATTGTTGTCGGCGTGCTGCCCGCCGTTTAACACGTTCATCATTGGAAGCGGAAGGCGGGGTTCTCGGGCACCGGCGAGATACCGGAAGAAGGGAATACCAAGACTGGCTGCAGCCGCGCGCGCCGTCGCCAGCGAGACTCCTAGGAGCGCATTTGCTCCCAGTCGGCTCTTGTTCTTTGTGCCATCGAGTTCGATCAGAAACCGGTCGTTCTTCGCTTGGGCAAGGGCATCCCGGCCAATGAGTGCAGGAGCGATCTCCTCCACAACGTTTTTGACCGCCTGCCGCACCCCACGCCCGTGAAACCGCCCTTTGTCTCCGTCCCGCAGTTCCAGGGCTTCGTACTTCCCCTTGGACGCGCCCGAGGGGACCGCAGCCCGGCCGAAGCCGCCGTCATCAAGAAACACGTCTACCTCAATCGTTGGGTTTCCACGCGAGTCGATGATCTCACGTGC
>CAZDDA010000373.1:0-3108 GCA_964504085.1 uncultured Thermotogae bacterium
TGGACCTAGCCGCGGACCGATTATCGCGTGCAATGCGCCGTTGTCTGCCTGAGTGACGGTGCTGTGAATGACGTCACCGAGCAGGCCAAGGCCGCCCATCATCATCATGCCTTCGACATACCAGCCAAGGAAGTCGTCTTCGTTGCCGTGGATCTTCTCGTCGTAGCCCATGGTTTTAAGCAGATTGCGCTTGCGGGTTTCGGCTGAAACACCATCTTCGCCGCCGCGCATCTGGATCACGTCCTTCGTAGCCAGTGCGCCCATGCCGAATGCAGGGCCAAGGGTGGCGAAGTAAGCCAGTGGCTTCAGGTTGCCCTTCTTCGCTTCGCCGAGGACGTAGCCGCCAAGGCGGGTCATCATCAGCGGGAACGACTTGAGCTGGAAGACCATCGCGCCAACCGGAGTTTGCGCCCAGAGCGGGACATCGTTCGGGTTCGGCTGGAAGATAGACTCGTCCGCGAACTTAATGATGCCAGCGCGGAGCGTTTCGTCCGTCTCGAGCAGCGCCCGATCTGATAGAGAGATGGTCGCCTTTTCGCCAGTCGGGAGGTAGCTGTCGAGGCCATAGCGAGACAAGAAACGGTGCGCTGTCTTGTACTCACCATTCTGGCCAGCGATGTCGACGCCCTGCTTGTAGTTCTTCACGGCCTTGCGCTGCATGGTCTTGAAGGTTTCGTATGCAGTTGCGCCAGCAATCTGACGGTTCATGTCCGTCCATGGCGTCAGCATGGTGGCATTAAAGAACGCGTTCGACATCTTGTTGTCGACTGCGCCATACATGTAAACCATGCGCTCGTGGACGATGTTTTCCATGGCCACGCCTACGTCGTGCAGCATCTGGCGATACTCAGGATCTGTACGCCATTTGTACAACCCCTTCACCCAGTCCTGCATTGAGCCAGAGCGGATGATCGGCAACGCCACGTCACCCAAAGACGTCAAAGTGGTGAAGCCAAGCAAGGTGACGTTGTTGAACGAGCGCATCGCCTTGGATACGTTCATCAGGCTCTTCGCGCCTGTGCCAACCTGCGGCTTCTTCATGGCCACGCGCATTGCGTTCTCGATGAACTCGTAGTCCGCAGACTTCCAGTTTGCTTTCTGACCCTTGAAGTCGTCGAGAGCGCCAAGGATTGCGTCCATGCGGCGCTTGTACGTGATCGGAACATTGCCGCCAGAGGACGTCGGAGCTGCTTCTTCAAGGAGCTGGCGAGCGGCTGCGCTGCCCTTCTCGTTGTGGACAGACACCAACTGGCGAGCGAACTCGGAAGCGCCGAACTCATTGCCAGCGAATGGCATACGGATGGTGTCAACCATGGTGCCGTATTCCATGTAGCCGCCTTCGCCGAGTGAGCGGACGTCACGACGGAACTCCTTGTTGGTGGAGAGCAGGCGGGCAATGCCGTCAGTCCCTTGCTCTGCAACCATCATGTAGTCGTAGAGTGCGTGGCTGTTTACACCCATCTTCTCAACGTGGGAGATGCGACGGTTGGAACCCTCGAAGTATTTAACCAGCAGGAATTCCAGATCGTCCTCGAGGAAGGACTCCAACTCCTTCAGGGCTGCCGGATATTTCTCAAGTTCGATCACACGGCTGAAGTCCACATTCTCGAATTTCGGATTGCGGCTGCCGCCCTTGATTGGAACGTACACACCATCAGCACCATCACCCGCTAGGGTCTCGAAGATGCCACGAGCGAAGTCCATTGCCTCGGCATCTTTCACAAGCTGGCCGTGGGCGGTCTTCTCGATCTTGTAGTAGTGAGCCATCTTGCTGAGGAACTCGCTTTGATTCTTGCGAATCTTTTCTGGGTTCCACACCTGCGGCAGGTAGTTTGGACCACGGTCGCCTACGTGAATGCCCATGCCAATGAGCTGCTTGCGCTCATTTGCGAAGGCGGTACGGATCTGTGACCAGATCGCACGCTCTTGGTTGTTGAGCGCCTTCTCTTGGCGAGAGCCAGCGCCGTAACGAAGTGCCCGAACGATACGCTGGTAAGACTTAGGCTGCGCCTGTCCGACGCCCGCAGTTGCGCGACGCGACCATGCACGGACTTTTCCGTCTGCATCGGGCAGAGCGCGTAGTGCGTGGTGGATCGGGAAATATTTCTTCGCAAACTTCTGGTGCAGGTCAGGGAAGTGGTTCTTGTACCAGTCGCCCAGCCAGTGCGCCCCGATGTTCTTCATGCGAGAGGACTGAGAACTGAAGTATTTAACCGGGCCAAAGTCACGCAATGCCGTTTCTTCCTTGGCGTTCAGGCCACGTCCACGGAGCATGGACATGATTGCTCCCGTGAATGACGGACTTGCCCCTTCAGCTTCGAGCGCCTCACCCAAAGAGCCGGGGTTGATCTCGCGGATCGTGAGGATAGATTCGTTGAGAATGCCTTCAACTACGCCGCCAACTGTTCCACGTGGAACCGCAGTATCCGTGTTACGGTGATACAAACGAGCGTCCGTAGCATCAAATTCGCTGGCATCAATGTGCTTCACCTTGGCGGGATCGAATACAACGACACCCTGATATTGAGTGACTGAGCCACGATAGGTGTTGCCATTGGCCATGACGGCGTTGTCGCCTTGTGTGTCAAGGGTGTTCCAATGGGTGGTCAGCAAACCGTCGTAACCGAGATCCTCGAGTGTCTCGTTTAGTTCAGCCTGCGCACGTCCCTTCGAGCGACCGCTGTCCATGTAGAGGCGGACGAGTGACTTATAGGTGTCGCGTCCATCCATCGAGCCATTGTCGAACGCTTCTTTGAAGCGCTTGTAAGCACGCTGGTCCAACGTACCCGTCATGTTGAGCGTGCGAATAATGGCAGCAATCATCGGGTCGCTGGTGTTCTCGTAGACCGCAGTAATCTGGAAGTCAGCGGGGTACTTCATGCTGGTGTACACAGGCAGAACGAGCGGGTCAGTCTCGATCCCGCGTGCGGTCAGGCCATCGAGGAGGCCAGTCTCTACTTCAACGAAATCATCCAGTGCCTGCTGCAAGGTAGCCAGTTTGTCAGGGTTGCCTTCATTGGCCATCTCCTGAGCGTACATCCGGCGATAACGAGAGATCGCATTACGCACTTCCGCCAAATCCATGGCGTCGAAGATCAGGTCGTTCTT
>CAZDDA010000374.1:0-3105 GCA_964504085.1 uncultured Thermotogae bacterium
TTCGGTGATTTTGCGATCTTTCCGTGCCAGGCGAGGCAGGCGGGGCAGGTGCTGTAGGTTACGTTGGTGTAGTACTGATAACAGGTCCTTCGCTGCATGTGGCCTCCTTTCGATGGGAAGTGTACGTCGGCGGACGATCGTCTGCCAAGTGCTACGCGGCTGCCCGATTGCCTCGTTCTGTCGCGGGGAATAGAATGCAGTCGCCAAAGGGGGGAATAACCGATGTTTAGGATTGTGCTCTCGGCATTCGTGATGGTCTTTCTTGCCGAGTTGGGCGATAAAACCCAACTCGCTGTCTTTGCCCTTGCCACCAGGACTCACTCGCCGTGGCCCGTTCTCATTGGGGCAGGCAGCGCCCTTGTCTTTTCTACTTTCCTTGCCGTGGGGCTTGGGTACTTCTTGTCACACGCAATTCCGACTGGGTGGATCAAATCCGTCCACTACGCCGCCGGTGTTCTGTTTATTCTCGCAGGGATTTGGACGATCTGGAAAGCCTGACCCCCTATTCCTATTCGAACCAGGTGTGTTGCCTCCATCCCTGTAGTGACTCCACCAGGGAGTACTCGGTCATGTCGAGATGAATCGGGGTAATCGAGATGAAACCGTTGGTAATCGCCCAGATGTCGGTCCCTTCCTCCTCAGGAGGTATCTTGGTCAACGGATCGCCGGTGATCCAGTAATAGCTCCGTCCGCGTGGATCCTCTCCCTTGACTAGATAATTGCTGTACGCGTGGCCTCCCAACCGAGTCAACTTCACCTCCGGTGTTCTCCCCATCGGAAGGCGAGGGACGTTCACGTTCAGCAGTATCCCTTGGGGCAGTGGTTTCTCATCGAGAAGAAAGGAGGCCAGCCTCGCTGTGAAATCGGCGGCAAGCGCGTATTCCGGGCTTTCCGAGGGCTCTGTACCAGCGTCGAGAGAGACCGCGACAGCGGGGATCCCTTCTCGAACGCCTTCCATTGCCGCGGCGACGGTTCCCGAGTAGGTGATGTCCCTTCCGACATTGAGGCCGGGGTTGATCCCCGAGACGACCAGCTGCGGCGGCTGTTTCAACAAGCCGAGGAGGGCGAGGGAAATGCAGTCGGATGGCGTGCCGCTTGTTGCGTGGCCCATCGTCCCATCGAGGAGCCGGACCCGGTTCACGCGCAGAGGTTTGTGAAACGTTCTTGTCCGTCCGGCCGCCGACCAGTTGTGATCCGGCGCGTAGACCTCCACTCGGCTCACCCGATCGAGCTCCTCCTTCAGCGCCATCAATCCGGCTGCATTCACTCCGTCGTCATTCGTGATCAGGATTGTTGGACTAGTCATTCTGACCTCACTCGGATGTTGCTCATTCAATTTGGCTCGGCTGATTCACCAAGTGGTTGTCACCTTCCGCGCGGTAGAACACCAGCATATTGTCCCCGTAGATACGCTCCTCAATGCGTATCAGTCTACCGTATACGGACGCCACTGTCTCTT
This sequence comes from uncultured Thermotogae bacterium, assembly GCA_964504085.1. Lineage (GTDB taxonomy): Bacteria > Bipolaricaulota > Bipolaricaulia > UBA7950 > UBA9294 > CAZDDA01. The sequence continues at coordinate 1,460 of CAZDDA010000374.1, forward strand.
TCTTGTACACCTCTGTTACAACGAGTGCATCCGCAGCGACGAGCCGTTCTTCACCGAGGAGTTGCAGGGCAGCCTCGGCAAGGCCTTTTCCGTAGGGGGGGCCGGCAAAGACAAGATCAAACGTTCTTCCTCGGCGCTTGAGGCGATCGATCCCTTCTGCAAAGTCAGCCTGGATGACCTTCCCTCGATCGAGAAAGCCGAGGGCGTCGAGATTGCGGCGGGTGATGGAACAAGCCCCGGCGGAGCTGTCGATGAAAACGCACGCCTCCGCGTCACGGGAGAGCGCTTCCAGACCGACGCTACCCGTTCCACAGAACAGATCAAGGAAGCAAGCCCCCGGAAGCAGATCGCCGAGGATGTTGAATAGCGCCGTGCGCACGAAGTCGCGCATCGGCCGGATTCCGGTCTCATCCCACGAAACGAGTTTCTGTCCTCGCCTGATCCCGCCGGTGATTCGCATGCACCTCTCCTTGACTTCAGGAAGTACGCGGCCTATGATTTTCGTTCGTCTGCATGGTAAGCGGATTCGCAGTGAGGGTACCGTGCGCGAAGGAGACAGTCAACCGATGAGATTCCAGGGTGTGCGTGTGGTCGCCTTCGATCTCGATGGGACTCTGTGCTACTACGGAGTGAGTACTCAGGAGGCGATCGTTGAAGCGCTTCGACGAGCCGGTCGTTCAATCGATCTGGTAGGGGATCCCGATGAGGCGGCGGTCCGCCATAATGAGTTGTGGTGGGAAATCGAGCAGAATGGATCCTCTGCAATGTCCCTGCGCGAGCGCATCTGGCAGCGTCTCCTTGCCGAGCATGAGGTCGAACAGGTGGGCTTGGCACGCGAGCTGGCGGAGACCTACGCGCAAGTACGCGTTCCCAGCGTTCGTTTGTACAAAGGCGCTCGTGAGCTTTTGTGCGACTTGCGCGACTCCTACCGGCTCGGTCTACTGACGAACGGCCCCAGCGACATGCAGTGGCCAAAGATCGAGCATCTGGACATCCAGCCACTATTCAATGTGGTTCTCGTTTCGGGCGATGTCGGCATCCATAAGCCGAATAGGCTCATTTTCGAACAGTTTCTCAGCCGGCTCGGTGTGGCGGCGAAGGAAGTACTCTATGTCGGTAACTCCTACCGAATAGACATCGTGGGGGCAAAGGACGTCGGGATGCTGTCAGCGTGGATAAGGCATGGAGACGCTGATGAGACGGGTAATGGTGCAGCGGATATTGAGATTGAAAGCATCGCAGCGTTGAGGGAGGCGTTGCTGTGAGAAGGGCGGACGTAGCCATTCTAGGGGCTGGCCCGGCGGGCCTTTTCGCCGCGGAGGCGCTGTTGGGAAGTGGGCTGGAGACGATCCTCATTGACCGAGGAGAGGAACCCTCAAAGCGGACGCACCTCAGTTTTGGGGTGGGCGGTGCCGGCGCCTACTCAGACGGGAAACTCAACCTGACGCCGAAGATCGGCGGCGATCCGGCAAGCCTTGGTCGAGACGGCGTGGAGATACAACAGTACATCGACCGCGTCGATGCTGCCTTCACCCGCTTCGGAGCTCCGGAGAAATACTCCGGAGAGGACGAGGCTGCACTGGCGGAACTCAAGAAGACGGCGAGCAGCTACGGAATAGAGTTTATCAGTGGTAGACAACGACATC
>CAZDDA010000375.1:0-3096 GCA_964504085.1 uncultured Thermotogae bacterium
ATGGCTTATAGGAGGGGATAGAGAACGCTGGTTTAGACTGCCGACGTTCCTCGATTGCGAGAAACTGCGCCCTCCGGAGCCAGAGGCCGTGGGTTCGAATCCCGCAGTGCCCGAATTTTCCGCTTCTTCACTCACTGAGAAATCGCTGGACTTCGAAAGAACCTTCGAAGTAGAATCACGTATAGTGGCAGCCCAATCGTATTCTGACGCACTGATCACCGACCATGCAGATGAACAGATGAGACGTCGAGGAATCGACATAGATGTAGTGCGTTCAATACTTATTAATCCGGAGCAGGTGATAGAGGTTCGCCCGGGACGAGTTGTCCTGCAGTCGCGAGTGAATATCGCTAACCTCAGCCAGTTGGTTCGCGTATTCATTGATGTTAACCAATCGCCCATGCGAGTGGTAACAGTTTACCGGACAAGCAAGATTGATAAATACTGGAGTCGACCGTGAAGGTAACTTATGACACTGAGACAGATTCCCTCACCGTGATCCTCAACGAACGAGTCGCAATTGCCGAGAGCGACGAAGACAAGCCTGGAATCATCCTCGATTATGACAAGGACGGTAACCTCGTCTCCATCGAGGTGCTCGACGCCTCGCAACGGGTTACCGAGGCAAAAAAAATCGAGTTTCAGACGACGGGGTAACTGTTAAGGAGTGTACAGAGAACGCTGGCCCAACCTGCCAACGTCTCAGACTCGGAAGAACCTGCGCCCTCCGGAGCCAGAGGCCGTGGGGCGCGAATCCCGCATTGCCCGTTTTTTACTGTCCACGCCTTATGTTAAACATCCCGCAATCATGTATCGTCCGGCATATTGCATTAGACCTCCAAATGTGATACATTGTGCACATGAAGAAGATCACAATTCGCGACCTGCACATAAAGACGGGGGAGTGGGTACGCAAGGCTGCCTCGGGCGACAGTGTTGTCATCACCGACCGCGGTCGGCCCGTAGCAACCCTTGCCGCTCTCGATGAGCGGGATCTTGGTACACCCTTCTCTCAACGCAGAACTCTTCCTGAGTTCGAAGCTCTCTCGGCCGTTCCAGGTGACTCTTCAACCTATGTTTCCGAGGATCGCTCGAGAGAATGATCTACTTCGATACTGCTTACCTGCTTAAGTGTTACATCAAAGAAGTAGGATGGGAGGAGGTTCGGGCTCTGGCTCGACAACATGAAATGGTAGCATGTTCGGCGTACGGCAAAATGGAGCTGCATGCGGCGCTCCATAGAAAGCTCCGGGAAGGCGAGGTTACAGGGAGACAGCTGACCACCATCTTCGGTCAGCTTGAGTTGGATGAATCGCAGCGCCTGTGGACTTGGCTATCTCTAACCGAGTTTATTATGGCGTCGGTAGTCGATTCTTTTAGGACGCTTCCAGATCGTGTCTTCGTGAGGACAGCAGACGCCGTACACTTGGTGACCGCCAAGACCAATGGATTTAGTGATATCTACTCGAACGATACCCACCTCCTGGCTGCAGCGCCCCACTTCGGACTCGAAGGGAAAAACATCATCGATCCGGTGTGATTGCCGATCAGAGCGGGAGTGTGACGAAATACGCCCTCCGGAGCCAGAGGCCGTGGATTCGAATCCCGCATTGCCCGCTATTTTTTCCTGTCCAGTAATTCTTCACTCGCTGCAGTTCCCCCATGGGGGAACTGGTGTCTTTTCCCAGTGTGGCAAGATTGTGACACAATTCAAGGGTCAGGAAGCGCCAATTTTCACCTTTCCTGTCACTTCACTTTGTCTTGTTAGATGGCGACCTTTCTTGTAGTATCATGAACCAGAACCGGAACGAGTGACTCTGACACGAGTCGGATCTTATGCGCTGCTTATTACGCACCCGAATCCGACAGGAAGAACCGAATGGTTTTATGGTCAGTTCGGCAATCAGCGCTACAGGGGGAAAGTATGAAGAAAAATTGGATATTCACCATAGCTGTCATGGCGGCTGTGGTGATCAGTTCCTGCAGCTGGGAAATGCCTGAGGAAATCATATTCAGGGCGCAACCGCAGCTCTGGGTACCGACGGGTGGCGCGGTGATCGACATAGACATTTCTGATGAGCTCAATGAGATCATTGATGAGTTCACGACGAGCCTAGCAGCGAGCGATCCCAATCTAAGCGCAGGGGAAAAGTCTGGAGGCGGATACGACGGCAGACCGCTGACACTGTTCGCGGAGCTGGCGATCGTAGCGCCGACCTTCTCGCCCATACCACCGCCGCCACCACCCGGTTATGACGTTCTTTTCGAGGATCAGACGGGTTCGATCGACCTGTCCGGACTCTCCGGTCCCATTCCGGACGAGGTGCAGCTGGACCAGGTGCCTTGCTGGGTGTGGTTTGAAACCTCGGCTTCACCTGCTCCTGACGTATATGTTCGACTAGAGGCAACATGGACTGACGGAGTTATTCCTCAGTCCAGTTACCTCCTTGGCGACGCCGGTAATTTCGCAACCCTGGAGTCTTCCAAGGCAACCGCGAATACCTTCGATCTCACCGACATCTTCAACGACCGTCCCGCGGATTTGGTCCTGCATTATGAGTTCGGAGTCGACTCCGCTGATGTCACCGATATCGATTCGGTTCACCTCTACTTCGAGGTCCCCTTCGCCTTCCAGGTGACTGCCCCTACCCTGCTCGACTTAGAAGACAATGGCGACAATCCGCTGTTGATGGAGGACGATATCTTCGGACGCGATCCCTTAGAACCGGATGAGGATCTGGATGAACTTCTGAACGCGCTTCGCGGCAGCAACGCGGGGATTTCCCTGACACTTACACAGACCAGTGGGCTCGGCGCACGACTGGGGATGATCAATTCGGCTGACCCTCTGTTCGTGGATCCGGCTGAGAAAAAGATTCCGGACAACTGGGCGATCGACGTTAACATCCAGCCGGAAGAGGCTGACCAGACCGTTGAAGTCGGGATCACCGCACAGGCCTTGGCACAGATGATCGATGGCGCGGGACCCGACAATCTGTTCATACCGGAGTTTCTGATTCTCGTTGAGGAAGACTTCCAGGTCAACAAACTATGGACATTAAACGTCACGGATGGCTACCTACGCGTGCAAGCCAT
>CAZDDA010000376.1:0-3096 GCA_964504085.1 uncultured Thermotogae bacterium
GCCTGTGGGTTGCTCCTTTTCTGCATGTGCTGGGGAAGCGAGCGCCAGGTGGTGATCAACGAGGTTGCGTGGGGAGGAACGTCGTGTTGCGTAACGCACGAATGGATAGAACTTCTGAATACAAGCGACGAGGAGATATCGCTCGAAGGGTGGCGCCTCGTTTCGTCTGACGGAAACCCCGATATTCCGCTGCACGGATCGATCCCAGCATTTGGGTATTACCTTCTGGAAAGAAACGACGATGAGGCGGTTCCGGGGATAGCGGCCGATCTGATCTATTCCGGCGCGCTGCGAGACGGCGGAGAGGCTCTCAGCCTACGCGGATCGGATGACACAATTGTCGACACCGCGAATCAACAAGGGGGCGGCTGGCCTGCTGGGACCAATCAATTTGGAGTCTCTCCTTGTTGCTCGATGGAACGGGTGGATCCCGAGGGTCCTGACGTCCTGGAGAACTGGGCGGCGTTTCAACCGATAGGTGACGAAGAGGCGGATGGTCATTGTGGATCTCCCAAAGCCGAAAACTCGGTCTTCAATCTGCCGCCTTATGTCGAGTTCTCGGTGAGCCCTCACCCTCTCTGTCCACGCGAATCGGTTTTCTTTGACGCGGGAGCTTCATCCGATCCGAACGGAGAGATTGTTTCTTTCGCTTGGGTTTTTGGCGATGGAACCATCGGCGAAGGACAAACCGCCAACCATACGTACAGCGAGGTCGGTACGTACACGGTCTCTCTAACCGTGACGGACGACAAGGGCGAGGTTGGCCAGTGGAGACAAAAGGTTCGTGTCACAACAAGCAGCCCGCCGATCGTCGATTTCAGTGTGCGGTCGACCTCGTCGACAGGAGTGTTGCAAAGCCTTGATGAGCTGGAATTTATCGATGAGTCGGCCGACATTGCTGGTGAGGTCGTGTCGTGGGCCTGGGACCTCGGAGACGGTTCCTCCGCAGAGGGAGAATCCACCGTGCATGCGTATCAGAAAGGTGGAGAGTACATCGTTGCACTGACTGCCACCGACGATCAGGGACAAACAGCGATCCAGACACAAGCGCTTCGCGTCGCTAACCGGGTTCCCGTTGCGCAATTCAGTTTCACGCCACAGATCCCCAACGAGGGGCAGGAGGTTCTATTCGAGGCGCGGAACTCGACCGATCAAGACGGCAGCGTTGTTCGCTACGAGTGGGACTTCAACGACGATGCTCTCATCGATCTTGCCTCCGAGCGAGGCAACGCGACGCACGCATTCTCGGAAGGAGGCCGGCATACTGTAACGCTTCGTGTGCTCGACGATCAGGGGGCGCTTTCGCATCCTTGCTCGGTAGAAACCTATATCAATCAGCGTCCAGTTGTTGCATTTCAAATCTCGAACTTCTCACCGAATGAAGGCGAGGAGGTGCGTTTCACTGATTGTTCGAGCGACCCCGATCCGGAAGGAGCGATCGACAATTGGCGATGGGACTTCGGCGATGGCGCAAACTCGGAGCAGGCATCAGTCACCCATGTTTACCAAACGGATGGTCAGTATACAGTAACCCTAACCGTCACAGACGCAAATGGGGCAACAGGAAGATCGAAGGCGGAGATTTCAGTCAACAACCTTCCCCCTGTGGCCGAGTTTGTGGTGGATACAAGAGCAGGCGAGCTTACGGTACCGACTGGGGGTACGATCGAGCTTGATGCATCAGCGTCCAAGGATCGAAGCCCAGATGGAAAGATCGTCAGCTACGAATGGGATCTTGATGGAGACGGCAGCTACGACGAATCCACTGAAGGACCAAGATATACCACCAGCTTCTCGGACGACGGCGAGTATACGGTTTACTTCCGTGTGACTGACGACGACGGGGCTTTCGCTGTTGCCGATCCGATCACCATTCGGGTGACCAATCGAAATCCTGAATGCAGTTTCGGTTGGACTCCGGAAATCCCGACCGATGCACAGAGCGTGTCTTTCCATGTTACCGCAAGAGATCCCGACGGGGAGATCGTATCGTGGGCCTGGGCCTTCGGAGACGAAACCACTTCAGCCGAGCAACTTCCCACTCATCATTTCGACGAGGACCGTACATACACGATCACCCTAACCGTGCGGGATGACGATGGTGCAGAGGGATGCTGCACCAAGCAGATACGCGTTGTGAATGCACCTCCCATCGCGGCATTCACGGTTTCTCCATCCCTATTTCAAGTGGGTAAAGCGATCCATTTTCTTAGTCATTCTGAGGATCCGAGCCCATCTGGGCAAATTGTGCATGTTGCGTGGTCGTTTGGAGATGGGGCAAGTTGCCCAGGAACGTCGGTTGGTTGTGGAAAAGGCGATACGCACTCCCCTTCCCATTGCTACGATTATTCAGGGACGTATACCATCACCTTGGTCGTCATCGATGAGGATGGAGGTTATGACCGCACCACTAAAAGCATAATTGTGAGCGAACAACTCTCACGCGATGTGTCTTCTTAAGTAAATCGGCTACGTATTCTCTTTTTCCCCCAACGCAAGCAGACTTCTGACGCCACCGATAAGTGATTGCGGGTTCAATGAAACCTAAACTGCGGTGGGCTTGGCATCCCCGGGCTAGACTGCGAGACGATACCCGAATCCTCGCACAGTGAGTACTCGCTTGGGATGGGATGGATCTTCTTCCAGTTTCTTTCGTAGCAGGTAGGCGTATTTTTGGACGTCCTGGGTGGAGGCATAGGCGCTACTGGGCCACAGGTGTGCAAGGATCTCTTCATTTGAGAAGACTTTCCCAGGCTCTGAGGCAAGCAGTTTCAACAGGATGTATTCCTTTGGGGAGAGAGAGACCTTTCTTCCCTGCACCCACACCTCCTTGCTGGTGTCATTGATTGTAATCCCTGTGTGCTCAAGTCTTGGATGGTAGCGGCGGAGAACTGCTTCGAGCCGAGCCTTTACCTCCTTAAGATCAAACGGTTTTGCAATGTAGTCATCGGCTCCGTAGGAGAATCCCTTTACTTTGTCGTCCACTCGTCCAAGGGCGGTAAGAAGGATCACTGGTGTGTCGCGCCGTTGTCTGATATCCTTGAGGACCTCCCACCCATCCATGTCAGGAAGCATTACATCCAGAAGGACGATATC
>CAZDDA010000377.1:0-3093 GCA_964504085.1 uncultured Thermotogae bacterium
GGCTCTTCCGGGTTTCGTGTGGGCAGCGGTGAACTGAGTCGATATCCTCTGGGGTATGCGAGACAAAGACTTGTATGCGCAGATTCTTGGGATCACGTATCCGTGGATGGTTCGTGAGGTGGAATTACGGCTTAAAGAGGGTGAAGTAGTCGTCCATCTCGACCTTGCCCCTGAGTACGCACTGACTTGTCCGGTGTGCGGCAGAGTGGCTCCCGGATACGACACCCGGCAGCGCCGATGGCGGCATCTGGACACCTGCCAGTATCGCACGGTGCTAGTTGCCGATGTGCCTCGGGTGGAGTGCAAGGAGCATGGCGTACATCAGATGGCTGTGTCCTGGTCGGAGCCGGGTTCCCAATTCACGGCTCTGTTTGAGGCGCTGGCTATCGACTGGATGAAAGAAGCGAGTCTCTCGGCCGTATGCCGGCTACTGGGGATCAGCTGGGACATGGCTGCCGGCATCCAAGAGCGAGCCGTACGCCGTGGTCTTGAGCGTCGGGAGGCTGTTTCTCCAAAGCGGATTGGCGTTGATGAGACTTCGTTTCATAAGCGACACGAGTACGTCACGGTGGTATCAAACCAGGAGACCGGCGAGGTGCTTCATGTAGCCGATGATCGTAGCCAGGCGAGCTTGGATGACTTCTACTTGGGCCTGAGCGAGACACAGCGTGCCGGCATCGAATCGGTGTGCATGGATATGTGGGCCCCCTACATTTCCTCGACACAGAGATACGTTCCTGGCGCCAGGGAGAAGATTGCTTTCGACAAGTTCCACGTGGCCAAACACCTGGGAGATGCGGTAGACAGAGTGCGGCGGTGTGAACACAAGGAGCTACTCGATCAAGGCCGTGATGACTTGAAAGGGACGCGATATCTGTGGCTACGCAAGGGAGAGAATCTCAGCCCTCAACACTGGGAGGATCTTAATGCTCTCCGACGGCGCACGCTGAAGACAGCCGAGGCCTGGGCAGTCAAGGAGATGGTGATGTCGCTGTGGGGTTACAAGACACGCGGCTGGGCTCGCAAGGCGTGGAAGCGGTGTCTGCAGTGGGCGAAGCTGACAGGTCTTGCCCCGGTGGTCTCTGTGGCGGAAATGCTCGAGCGACATCTACAGGGCATTTTGAATGCGCTTGTATTGCGAGTGACAAACGGACTGGCTGAGGGGATCAATTCTCGGATTCAGTGGATCAAGAAGATGGCCTGTGGGTTTCGGAACCGAGACCGTTTTCGCCGAGCGATCCTCTTTCACCTGGGCGGTCTGGATCTCTATCCGGCATCGGTGAAACAATCGTGAACGTCGGTTACCCACACGAAACCCGGAAGAGCCAGAAAAAGGAGTGCTATGGAATTGACGAAGCTCAGCTCCCCTGAAGTGAAAAAGGCTTTCGATCAGGCACGGGTGGCGTTGTTGCCGATCGGGGCTATCGAACAGCACGGTCCTCATCTCCCGCTGGGGACAGACTGGTTCACATGTGCGCACATCGCGCGTGAGGTTTCACAACGGGATGGTCGACTTCTCCTCCCCGGGATGCCGGTCGGCGTGTCCCGCGAGCACAGGCAGTTCTGGGGAACCCTGACCTTCGCGCCGGATCAATTGCGAGACCAAGCGGCCACTGTGGCGCGATCGCTCGGAACGCACGGCCTTCGACGAATTGTGTTTGTCAACGGTCACACGACCAACTGCGCCCCTTTGGAGGAGGCGGCGCGGGAATTGCGTGAGGAAGAAATCTACGCGTTCGTATTCAATTGGTGGCAGCCGCTTGCCGTCATGCTGGCTGACCTGTTTCCACAGCCGACCGCACATGCCGGCTCTCTCGAGACCAGCATCATGCTCGCCCTCCATCCGGGACTCGTTCACCAAGATTGCTTTGACGAAGCCAGCTCGGCCACCAAATGGGGAACATACGTCGAGGGCGTCCTCGTCAGCTTGGACGTTGTGGAGTTCACCAGCGAGGGCAATGTCGGTGATCCGAGGCTTGGTGATGCGGAGAAGGGACGGGCCGTTCTCTCTGCGGCGGTCGACGCACTTGGTCGTTTCTGCGAGTGGCTAGACGACCAGTCCGACAGTGACCTCGCGCCCCGCGCCCACGTGGCCTAGCAGGTAAGGCAATGCAAGGTTGAGTTTGCAGAGGCGTTGTGATCGTTCAACTCTGGGCAACCCCACCACCGACGTGTAGGTGGGTGTCCCCGATTGACCCGTAGAGATGACAGCGGGTGACGTGGTCCTCTTCGATTTCCGTCATCACCGGATCCACTCGGGAGCAGATCTCCATCCTCTCCGGACAACGCAGATGGAAGCTGCAGCCGGGTGGCACGTTGACCGGACTTGGAATCTCGCCACGGGAGGCAATCTTCGTCGGCTTGAGCGCCTTCTCTTCCACGGAGACCACAGGAATCGAGGAGAGCAGCATTCTGGTGTAGGGGTGAGCGGGGTTCTGGAAGAACTCCACGGTCGGCGCGATCTCGCACAGTTTGCCGAGGTACATGATCGCCACCCGACTCGCCACGTTCCGCATGAGGCTGAGGTCGTGGGTGATGAATAGATACGTCAGATCAAGCTCTCTGCCCAATCGCATCAACAGGTTGATGATCTTTCCCTGCACGGAAACGTCCAGCGCCGAGGTGGGTTCATCCAGGATGACGAACGAGGGGTTCGTCGCCAGCGCCCGGGCGATCGCCACCATCTGCTTCTCTCCTCCGCCGATCGCCTGGGGATACTTGTACATGTACTCATCTGGCGGGAGTTCCACCATGTCCAACAGGTTCCGGATCATTGCTAACTGGTCTTTGGCTGTCCTCATGCGATGCACGCTCAGTGGCACGCTCAAGATCTGCTTGATGCTGCGCTTGGGGTTGAGCGAGGACCCGGGGTCCTGGAAGACGATCCGTATCTCGCGCTTGAGCGATTTTCGCCGTTTGCTGAAGGCCTTGCTGAGTACTTCTCTCTAACCTGGGATAATCGATTGGATATGGTCGTGCGCGATGCTACTATTTCCGGATATATGCCTCCAATAGAATATTTAAGTTATTACCTGGCTTATCAGGGGGGAGCCAGTGTTTTTAGATATATTGCTGAAAAATACGGTCGTAAAA
>CAZDDA010000378.1:0-3054 GCA_964504085.1 uncultured Thermotogae bacterium
GCAATGAAGTCGATCTCGATTCCTCGTTTGTACGCCCACTGGTCAAAGTGGTTGCTGGTGAATTCAGTCCCATTTTCGCAGGTGATGACCTTGGGCTGTCCGTAAGCCCAGATTGCCCGGTCAAGTACGTGTGTTACCGCGTCTGCTGGGAATCTCTGCGTCACTTCGATGGAAACGCATTTGCGACAACAAGTCATGCAAATAAAAGATAGCATAGTGACTTGAAACCCAATCGAGGATGCTGTAAATCATGATACTTAATGTCATAAATTCCCGAACCACAATTCCAGATCATGGCAGAGGTCGCTCAAGCTTCCAACTGGTCGTCCCAAAACAGGAAGCGAAGCGGTGAACAACGATCCGTAGCTTTTTCGCAGGATGCGACGATCGGTAATGATTACTACGCCACGGTCGCTCTTTGTCCTAATCAGCCTACCGATCCCCTGTCGCAACTTGAGGATGGCATGCGGAACGAAAAGCTCGCGAAAGGGGTCCCGCCCGGCATTTGCCAGGCGCTCCGCCAGCGCAGAAAGGATGGGATCAGTGGGCACGGGAAAAGGTAGGCGGGTAATAATGAGCACTTCAAGATCCTCTCCTGGGAGGTCCACGCCCTCCCAAAAACTGTCCGTGCCAAGAAGAATCGCCCCGCCCTCACTGTTGCGGAAACCCTCGATCAGCTTGCTAATCGGACCATCGATTCCTTGAGCGAAGATTGGTGTATCCTTCGTCAGCCGCTCGTGGACTGCCCGCAAGAGCCGGTACGACGTGAACAGGACCAGAACGTTCCTGTGCATTGTCCCCACGACTCTTTCAGCCAACAAGGCAATCTCCGTCGCGTATGCCTCAACCGGTCCGTCAACTGGGGGGAGAAACTCAGCCAGATAGACGCGCATCCGCTCATCGTGCGAAAAGGGCGCCTGAGTAACAGAGTACGACCTCTCCTTTGGCGCGGCATCAAGCCCCAGGGAGTCTCGTAGATAGGTGAATTTACCCGCCAATGAGACAGTAGCCGAAGTGAGGATCAGCCCCTGAAGCTGTGGATAGAGTGCCTCTTTGAGAAAAGATGCCACTTCGAGTGGTGATACGTGCAACGTAATGTCCCCGTTTTTCCGCTCGTACCAGTGCACGAAGCTCTCCGCCGCAGGGGAAAACAGCACACTAAACAACGTAGCGATCACGCCAGCCTCTGTGATTAAGCCGTCTGTCTCACGCCGTACTTCTGGGTCGTCAAGTGCTTCCCCAATTGACTCGATCTCTGTTTTCAGCCGATCAAGTGTCTGCAGTATCCGCTCGATCTGTGGCCGGAGATCCTCCAAAAGCGGGAGCCGATCCCGCCTCTCCCCGGCGGGGAGAACATCGGCAAGAACGCTGAACAATCGAACGTTCATGCCATGGAGGGTCTGACACGAGGTCCGCACGCGCTCGACCCGTTTGTCCGAGCGCGGAAAGGGTAAACGGACCAACCAGCCTCCTACTCGGTGCCTGGTGGGAGTGTGGATCGCGCCGAGCAATCGATCCAAGGTACCTCTGGTCAATGTCGAGGTCATCGCCTGGCGGGCCGCCTGCTCCAGGGCGTGAGCTTCGTCCACGGCGAGAATCTGATAATTTCCGAGGATTCCGTGTTCGGCCAGTAGGTCAGCGAGAAGCAGAGAGTGATTGACAACAACCAGGCTCGCCGCCTTAGCGCGACGGCGAGCAGTCATGGAGAAACAGTCGCCAACGTACGGGCAGGCTGACCCAACGCAGTGCTTAGGCTCATCGCGCAAGCGACTCCATAGAACGTTTCCATTTGGATCGGCAAGAAAGGCGTAGTTCTCTTCGATATCACCGGTTTCGGTACGAAAGAGCCAGCTGGCTAGCGGCGCTAGTGAGGCAAGGAGGTCTCTCTCAAGTCCCTCCAACAGCTCGCTCAATACACGCTGCCAACGCCTAAGACACAGGTAGTTTTCGCGACCCTTGAGCAAAGCCACTTCCAATTGCGGGTGAATCCGGGTTAGAAGAAATGGGAGATCTTTCGTGTACAGCTGTTCCTGCAGTTGTTTGGTCCGGGTAGAGACAACGAAGCGGACAGACCCGTGTGACCGCAAGTGAAGTAGTGCAGGGATGAGATATGCAAATGTTTTGCCGGTCCCCGAACCAGCCTCGATCACGGAGGTTCCACCCTTTTCGAAGGTTCGGGAAACAAGCTGTGCCATCTCCTGCTGGCCAGGCCGGTCTTCAAATGCAGCAAGCCCTTGTCCAATGGCCCCGTTGCAGCTCAATATCCTCTCCAATAAGACAACGTGGGTCGGCTCCAGTTCTCTGGAAATCTCCACAGAAGAAGGCACGTGCTCCCTGCTCCAAGGAACCAAGCTACTGAAAAGTTGGCCCGTGGCACCGGGTAGAAGCTGACCCAGAAGCGAGAGGAGGCCGCGCTTCAGCGTCAACCCTTCTGCAATAAGCGCAGCGAAAAGCTCTCCGAGCGCCTCCTTTTCCCCTCCGGCTTCCAGCGCAATCCCGAAGTAGTCACAAAGGCCGGTTTGGGAGTGCTCTGGAAGCGTGGGAAGGAGCGTACGAGAGAGAAGGTGCACATCCACTACATTCTCTCCCACTTTCTCAAGCGCGTGGGACACCCGAAGGAGACCCTCGTCTGAATCGACCGTCACCTCCGGGCGCGGCTTTCCATCTTCAAACAGGAGGGTTTCGCGATGGTCAACGGCAAGAAACCGGGATAGTCCCAGTTCCTTCCAAGGTACACTCATTCGGGCTAGAGGAGGTGTTCGAGAAGGTCAATCCGTTTGACGACGCCTACCAGTCTCCCCTCTTTGTCGACCACCGGAAGGCTCTTCAAGTTCCTACGGATAATCAGGTCAGCTGCCTGAAGATCATCGTCGTCCCCTTCCACACAGATAAAGTCGCGCTGCATGTATTTCTCGATCGAATCATCGGCGATTTGGACGAGCTTCTTGGCCAGTTGATTCATATCCGGGATGAAGGATGTGCTGTGAAGCATCTCGAAGTAGCCGGGGAGGGCCGCCTTGATGAGGTCCTTCTCAGAGATGATTCCAATGAGCT
>CAZDDA010000379.1:0-3052 GCA_964504085.1 uncultured Thermotogae bacterium
ACCTGGCAAGAGCAAGGCGATCGGAGAGCAATCACTTCCGCTTTTCTCGGGTTGACAGCCTGCATGCAGAGAGTATCCTTGGTTTTGTGAGTAGGAAAGAGACCGATTCGTTTGTTAGGCTTGCCATTGATGCCATCGAGGCCTATGTTCGTTACGGCAAGATAACCTCTCCTCCAACGGATCTGCCCCCGCGAATGAAGGAGCGGGCCGGAGTCTTTGTCTCACTCAAGAAAGCGGGCGGCCTCCGCGGATGCATTGGAACATTCCTGCCGACTGAGCAAGACATCGCTCACGAAGTCATTGCCAATGCGATCAAGGCAGCAGGTGCCGATCCACGATTTTCACCTGTCCGGGAGGAAGAACTGTCGCAGCTTAGCTATTCGGTTGATCTTCTCTCCGAACCCGAGCTGTGTAGCAAAGAGGATCTTGACCCGAAGCAATATGGAGTGATTGTGGAGAGTGGTTGGCACCGCGGCCTTCTCCTACCGGATCTCGAAGGAGTGGAGACGGTTGAGGAACAACTCGATATTGCCCGAATGAAGGCAGGAATAAAGCCGGGGGAGCCAGTGACCCTCTATCGGTTTGCAGTGGAGCGCCATACCTAGCAAGGAATTCGATAGCATGCGGCCACGTGTTGGTCTTCTTACTTTCGGCTGCCGAGTGAACCAGTACGAAACACAGATGATGTGCAGCTTGCTGGCCGATGGTTTCGATCTCGTACAGGAAGAGGCCGACGTCTATCTCGTGAGCGCCTGCACCGTGACTTCCCTTGCAGAGAGGAAGGCCCGGCAGGCGATACGCCGACTCCGGCGGGAGCACCCTCAGGCGAAGGTTCTCCTTATCGGCTGCCTGGCTGATGCCGTTGCTCGAGGAGTATCCGACATTCGGGAAGCGGATCTTCTCGGTGGGAACGCTTGGAAGGGCGAAATTCACGAGGCCGTCCACCGCGCTCTTGCCGGCGAACAAGGGATGCTTCCTTCGATCGATCCGATTTCATTGGATCAGGAGCGGATTGCGAGGCAACCCGGCCGGGTGCGAGCGTTTCTCAAGATTCAAGACGGATGTGATTTTTCGTGTGCCTTCTGCCGTACGACCCAGATCCGCGGGCCGTCGCGCAGCAAATCAATTGCCGCTACTGTTGCTGAGGCGCGAAGCCTAGTTGGGTGTGGTTGTGCAGAGATCGTACTAGCAGGAATCAACCTCGCCCAATACTCACCGCCTGACGGAGATTTGGCAATGCTGGTTCGGAAGCTTGTGACGATTGGCGGGCTCCGGCGGCTCCGCTTGGGCTCGATCAACCCCGCGGGCATTACGCAGCGATTGCTGGAGGTTGCCGCTTTGGACAGGCGCTTCTGTCCGCATTTTCACATTCCGCTTCAGAGCGGCGATGATGCGATCCTTCGCTGCATGAATCGGGGCTACACAGCGTCCTTTTACCTCTCCCGAATCGAGCTGATCCGTCGTTTTCTCCCGGAGGCGACCTTCGGCGCGGACGTTATCGTCGGTTTTCCCGGTGAAACAGAGGCAGCCTTTGCGAAGACCTGCTCGATAATGGAGGAGGTGGGATTTGTGAACCTCCATATCTTCCGCTACTCTCCCAGGGTTGGAACCCAGGCCTCGGATTTTCCACGTGCTGTTTCTGACAAGCAGCGGCGAAATCGGGCGCAGCGGCTCGCACAATTGGCCCGATTGCTGCGGGAGAGGTGTATGGAGGTCTTCCTCGGACGTGTGGAAGGCGTGTTGGTTGAGGAGAAAAGGGACGGCCATTGGCGTGGCTACACTCGCGGCTACATCGATACCGTTCTGGAAGGCGGAAACGGAATCATCGCGGGCGCTGAGGTGGCTGCGAGAATCACAGGCGTATCTGAGGATCATCTGGAAGGAGTGAAAGACGACTGAACGTACGTGTGCGCAGATTACTTTGCGGGACAACGCGGAATCGACCGCTCTTCTGGGCGAATTCAACCGCAACCTAAAAGAAATCGAAAAGGCATTTCCAGTGAGAATCATCGCTCGCGGAGAGACCGTTCGCATCGAGGGAACGCCAGCGGAGGTGGAACAAGTCCGCGCGCTGTTTGAGAAGCTGCTGGATGTTGTCGAAACCAATCATTCTCCCAGCCTGGAGGAGGTGCGATACCTGGTCGGACAGGTCAAGGGGGGCGGAGGCGTGGAGGGAGTGCTCTCAGACGTGGTGCGGGTGACGCACTGGGGTGAAGAGATTCGCGCCAAGACTGCCGGTCAGCATCGATACATCGAAGCGATTCGGACTAATGACATCGTTTTTTCCATTGGCCCGGCAGGGACAGGAAAGACCTACCTCGCGGTGGCGATGGCGATCGACTACCTGAAAAGGGAAAAAGTCAAGCGAATCATTCTCACACGTCCTGCCGTGGAGGCGGGAGAAGAATTGGGTTTTCTCCCCGGGGATATCCAAGCCAAGGTGAGTCCGTACTTGCGGCCGCTGTACGATGCGATCTACGATATGATTCCTGTACGGGAATTTGACAAACTGACCGAGCACGGCAGAATCGAAATGGCGCCCCTTGCGTTCATGCGCGGGCGTACCCTCAACAACAGCTTTGTCATCCTTGATGAGGCACAAAACACTACCTCTATTCAGATGAAGATGTTCTTGACCCGGCTGGGATTTCATTCCAAGGCGGTCATTACCGGGGATATCACCCAAGTTGATCTGGAGGAAGGGACCTCTGGGTTGGTGGCGGTGCAAGGAATCCTGGATGGGATTGATGGAATCTCCTTTGTTGCCCTGGACAAGTCAGACGTTGTCCGCCATCCACTCGTAGCGAGAATCATTGAGGCATACGAAGCGGAAGATCGTCGCAAGGCACAGGGTTCTTCCCTCTGAACCCACAAGGGATATCCTCACGCCCCGCTGGCTTGAAGCGAAAGCTTGCCGGTTTCCGATGGGAAAGCTGATCGCCTCCTACGCGATTCGTACGGAACGAATGTTGGCAATGGATGTGCTGCTTGCCTAGCCCCCTTTAGATCGATTGCTCGTCAAGTGAAAGGCTTGGAGTTGGTGAGATCGCCC
>CAZDDA010000380.1:0-3046 GCA_964504085.1 uncultured Thermotogae bacterium
CGAGATCCTCATGCGCCATGGGATTCCGGTTGCCGGGAACTTCCTCCAGCAGGAGCTGGCGATGATGACCGGAGCGGTTGACTTGATGATGGTAGACGTTCAGTGCATCATGCCCGCACTGTCCGATCTTGTCACCCATTATCACACCAAGCTTGTGACCACTTCGCCGAAGGCGAAGTTCCCGGGGGTGGAGCACGTCGAGTTCTCCGAGGAGCGCGCCCTCGAGATCGCCAAGCAGATTGTCCGTATGGCGGTGGAGAATTTCACCAAACGCGACCGCAAGCCGTTCATTCCGAACGAAACGATGGATTTGGTCGCGGGTTTCACCGCGGAGTCGGTGTTCAACTTCCTTGGTGGGACCTATCGCCCGACGTATCGGCCGTTGAACGATGCAATCATGGATGGTCGATTGCGCGGCGCCGCCGGTGTTGTAGGCTGCAACAACCCCAAGATCACCCACGACTGGGCACACGTCGAGATGACCAAGGAGCTGATCAAGAACGACGTGTTGGTCGTGACCACCGGCTGTTCGGCGATTGCCGATGCCAAGCACGGCCTACTGCGGCCGGAAGTGGCGTTTGAACTCGCCGGAAAGGGGTTGCAGGAGATCTGCGAAACCGTGGGTATCCCGCCGGTGCTTCACGTTGGCTCGTGTGTCGACAACTCGCGCATCCTGATGACGCTGACCCACATGGTGGGTGAAGGCGGCCTCGGCGAGGACATCTCCGACCTACCGGTTGCCGGTGCGGCGCCGGAGTGGATGAGTGAGAAGGCCGTTTCGATTGGATTCTACTTTGTCGCCTCCGGGGTGTTTACCACACTGGGGATGCCATTCCCGATTGAAGGCTCCGAGAAACTGACGCGATACGTGACGGAAGAGCTTGAGGACATCGTCGGCGGCAAGTTCGCCTTTGAGCCCGATCCGATCAAGGCTGCACATCTGATGATCGAACACATCGACAAGAAACGTGCCGCGCTGAAACTGAAGGAACTGATGTATACCTAAGCCATGCTCACCCGAGAGGAGCTCAAGCAGGAAATCGCTGCTTTAGAGAAGAAGCTGCGGGAGAGGGAGGCGTCTCTTCCCGTCCATTCTGTCCGTCCCGGGCAGATCGAGGCGATCGAGGAGCTGGA
This sequence comes from uncultured Thermotogae bacterium, assembly GCA_964504085.1. GTDB lineage: Bacteria > Bipolaricaulota > Bipolaricaulia > UBA7950 > UBA9294 > CAZDDA01. The sequence continues at coordinate 1,135 of CAZDDA010000380.1, forward strand.
GGAGCAGATCAGGGAGAAGCGGGGATTATTGAAGGAGGTTAAGGCAAGGCTCTCAGGCCCAAGGAAAGGGCACAGTAGACAAGGAAAAGGGATCTCCTAGGAGGCCTTATGTGTCTGGCAAGGGTTATAAATGAGGAGAAAGGCGAGCAGGATTCCCCCGTTGAGGAAGTGGCACTGATCAGATTAGAGGGGAAGACCCTCCTTTTGCGACCGTTCCTGGGTGAGGACCGCACCCTCAAGGCCAGGATTAAGGAGATCGATTTTGTGAATTCTACGGTCCTCATCGAAGAGTATTAGATGAAGGTTATCATCGCGGGGAAGGGCGGCTGCGGAAAGAGCACCGTTTCCACTCTCCTTGCCAAGGCGCTGGCGGGGAGAGGGAGAAAGGTGCTGGTGATCGACACCGATGAGTCCAACTTCGGGCTTCATGCGCATTTGGGGCTGAAGCGGCCCGAGGACTTTATGAACTACTTCGGTGGTAAGAAGGTTCTGTTTGAGAGGGTGAAAACCCTTCAGAAAAGATGGGGGACGGACGAGCTCCCTCGTAAGTACCTGTCCGAAAAAGGGAATCGGAAGCTCATGTCGATGGGAAAGATCTACGATTTCGGGGAGGGCTGCGCCTGCCCAATTAACGCGCTCTCATCCCGCTTCCTGGAGATTCTGGAACTTGAAGAGGATGAGGTCCTTATCGCTGATACCGATGCGGGGATCGAGCATCTCGGCCGAGGAGTCGAGCAGGGCTGCGATCTGATTTTGGTGGTGGTGGAGCCCTCACAGGAGTCGATTGGCCTCGCAAAAAGGATTGCCGAGATGGCCACGGATATCGATAAGCCGGTTTATTATGTCCTGAATAAAGTCAAGGGTGAGGCCAAAGACGTCCTCCTCGGAGCCCTGGATCCAAGCAGGATCATCGCTGCCGTCTCCCAGGATGAGGGGATCTTCCAATGCGGCTTAGAGGGGAAGGAGCTTGACCTTGACGTTGAAGGGGTCGAGGAGCTGGCGGACTTCCTCTGCGGGCTGAAGAGCCAGGCCGAAGCCCCTGTGGATCCTTAAGCACAGGACGGAGGGCCAAACCTACACACTCTGATGTGCGTGAATTGGTTCACCGTGTGGTAAACAGGAACAATCCATAAACCTGTGAAGCATCCACTAACCTCGTCAGGCACGTCTGGCTGGCACAAGCGAGCAAATCCGTGCCGGTATTTGTTTGCGAGCAGGTGCGGGGTAAATAAATATCAGTTTCCGTACTCTTGCTGCGGTCGCTCAAGGGGGGTACTCTCTCACTGTGGGTAGTATGTAAAGTGAGGGTGGGCCAGTTGAAATTAGGATAGCGGAGATGAATTAAGAAGAGAGTTTGGCTTTCTTAGCTATGAAGCAGGAAGGTTGGAAGGGAGGATAGCTTAAGAGGCTGTGAAAGGGAGTAGACAATGGCAGAGTATGAGGTAATCATTATTGGAGGGGGACCAGCTGGGCTTACTGCCGGACTCTATACCTCACGGGCTGGGCTCAGGAGCCTGCTTGTGGAACGAGGCCCGTTAGGAGGTCAGATGGTAAATACTACGCTGGTGGAGAATTACCCCGGATTTCCTGATGGTATTGCCGGTCCCGAGCTGGGTTCTCTTATGCATCGACAGGCCTTCAGATACGGTCTAGAGGTGGCGATGTCTGAGGTTACAGGCATTGCTGAAGGGCAGGTCTATACAGTTTCTACCACTGAAGGCGACATTGAGGCTGTAGCCGTAATCATTGCCGCCGGTTCGGAGTATCGCAAACTCGGAGTAACTGGTGAGGAAAGACTTTCGGGTCGTGGTGTTTCCTATTGTGCTACCTGCGATGGCTTTTTCTTCCGCGACCGGGAGGTGGCAGTGGTAGGGGGAGGGGATACTGCCATAACCGATGCCCTGGAGTTGGC
>CAZDDA010000381.1:0-3042 GCA_964504085.1 uncultured Thermotogae bacterium
TACTTGGTGTTCCGAAAAGGGCGAGGTGTTCGTCCCACTGCATCGGTTCACCGTTACGAACATCGACTACTCTGATGCCGTTGCCTTGCTCCTCGCGCATGTCTTCGCGGAGAGCGGCCTGGTCAAACGCCAGCCGACTCGTATTGATCTCTTGATGGTCGAGATCTGGTACAGTGACATCTTGGGTTTTTTTGGCCATCTCTTCCTCCTGCCCGGAGTTCCAGGACTTTTGGTGTATATTTGAGAGGTTTTGATTTCCCTATGACCAGTGAATCTAGGATTCACTTTTCAATTGGGAGGGGAATCATCAAGGTAGGTTGATGTGATGATTCCCTGAAGTTGGAAGGTGGTCACTCCGCGAGCTGGCGAGGCGCGGCCTCGAGCAGTCCCGGCTGTTCGAAGCACTCGGGCAGTGTACCGATGTGCAGAGGCAGTACGTTGACCTGGACCTGGGTGGAGGTGAACACGTCGGCGATCACTGCGTAGCCGGCGCTTGCCGGGCAGCTCATGGTGCCGAAGCGATGCTCGAAATCCACATAGGTGGAGCCATCCGACAGGGGGTCGGAGCTGAAATCCTGGATTGGCAAGGGGCCAGCCACGATTTCACCTGTTGCGAGGTCCTTGATTCGAACGTTCTCGATCAGGGCATCGCCGGAGTGCTCGTCGTACAGGCCGCGGCCTGAAAGGATAGTGCGTCCACAGGCGTCGCCTGACTCCAGATACTGGCCTAGAGCCGGATCTGCTTCGAGAATTCCGTCCTCGTTGCAGTCGCTGCCGATGAACACCCGAAGCTTTTGGAAGCTGAACCAGCTTGAGCAGTCGATATAGTCGAGGTAGAACTCGAGCAGGGTCTGGTCGTGTGAACTCGTGAGTTCGACCAGGGGATCGTCACCGGTATCGGCGGTGTAGATCTCGACGCCAGACTCGAACTGATTGACACAAGATCCGGTGACGCACATGTCGCGTGTGCAAGGATCCTCGTCCACGCATTCGTAGTCATTGACGCACTCTGGCTCGGGCTCGACCACGGGTGGGTCGTCCGGCATGCAGAACTCGTTGTCCACTGGCGCGTGGGCGCAGGTGCGGTTGATCCGGCAGATGTCGGTCGTGCACGGATCTGAGTCGTCGCAGTCCCAGTCGGCACTGCACTCGCCCATGAAGTCCGCGCCCTCGGGCTCGATGCTGGCGCACGCCATCACGAGAACGGCCATGATCATCATGCTCAAGTACTTCATCTCTTCCTCCTTGCCCCTGCACTGCAGAGGACTTTGTTTGTATTTTGAAAGTTGTTGTTTCCCTGTTCATCCGTGAACTCCATGTTCACGTCTGAATTGGGAGGGGAATCATCAAGGTAGGTTGATGCGATGATTCCCTGAAGTTGGAAGGGGTGGTGGCTGGATTCTAGGCGGCCGCGGACTTCATCTTGAGCAGAGCGCGCTCGGCGCTCTGCTAGACGGCGACCGGCAGGCGGACGGACTTGTAAACGTCCTCGGGCTTGATCGGCTCGAGCATGAGTGCGAGCTCGTGGTGCTCGATCTGGCGATCGCACTCCGCGAGCTCCTCCTCGATCTCGTCCCTGATGTCCGTCTCCGTACGAAGGTGGATGGAGTCGTAGCGGGCAAGGATCTCGTCGAACGGATCGACGTCCTCGTCGTCCATCACGAGCATGCGGCCGATCTTCTCCTTGGTCGTGATGTCGCAGTGCATCACCACGTCCATGTCTTTGGCCTCGACCGGGTCCACAGCCTCGTTGAAGAAGAACTTCATCACGGCCTCGTCCTCGATCTTGTCCTCGCTGATGAGGTCGCGCTGGACGAAGGGGCTGATCGCCTTGTCCGGATCGCACTTGGTGCAGCCCGGACCATCGAGCTTGTTGCCGTCCGAGCCGACGATCGACTCGCATGCCGGGCAGATGGTCTGGCCCTTGTAGAGCCCGACCTTCTTCACGTCCACGTTGCCGTCGATCATCTTCCACTTTACGGTCCGATACCTCATGGCAATTCTCCTTATATTTCTGGTTGTGAATTGTTCCCTTCACGATCCTGCCATCAAATGATGACAATCTCGTGTGGGAGCCCCTCTTTGTTCTGGTGAACATTGAGGGGCAAGCGCACGACTGATTCAGGGGATGAATCATTTGCGTCGTGCTAAGTAGAGTAGAAACTAGTGGGGATTGGCGTGCCGGCGCCGAGCCATCATGGCCAGACCAGCCTCGCGCTGGTCGGCCATGCGCTCTTCGTATGTCATCTGGTGATGGCACATTGGCGAGCGCTGAGTCCGTGACCCGGACGCCGAGCCAGAGCCGGACTTGGAAGGACGCGAGTCCTTCTTCTTGCGCGGGGGATGCGACGGCCGCTTGGCCTTGGCTTTGGACTTGTCCTCGGCCTTGGCCTTTTTCTCGGCCCGCTTCTTGCGCTTGCGGCGCTCCTCGCGGATCCTCTGCTGGCGCTCCTTGGCATCCTTGTCGTCCTTGAGCCGAGCTTCTTCCGCCTTCTTGGCGGCTTGCTTCTCGCGCTCCTCGCGCTCGCGCCGTGCCTTGGCCCGGCGCTCCTCGGCTCGCTTCTCGTCGCGTTTACGCGCTCGCTCTTCGCGCTCGCGCCGCTCTTGGAGGGCCTTGGCCCGCTTCTTGTCTGCCTTGACCTTGGCCTTGCAGGCCAGGGCCAGGGCATCCACGATCTCCTCGTCCAGAGGCATGAGCGTGAATCCCGCGGACACGACGTAGTTCTCGTGCTGAAGCGGCTTGAAGTGGATTTCGACCTTGCCGCGGTCCTCGCAGTCGTCTCGGCTGGTGTAGGTCAGCACGAGACGGTCGAACTTGCGCTGGCCGCGGTGGAACACCGCGCCCAGATCGCGAACTGCCACGTACACCTTCTTGCGGGTGCCGCACCGCTCGAAGTCGAACACCTCGAGAGCCGGGCCGCGTCGGCCGTCCACGAAAAAGACGTCTCGCCACACTCCCTTGCTGTCCTGCAAAGAGCAGTCGCAGTTTGGGGCGTTGACCTCATGCCCCGTCTGGGCATGGGTAGAAGCCGTCCCGGGTCG